>DATADI010000574.1:0-9971 GCA_036258615.1 Thermomonospora sp.
ACATGGTGGTCGGGTTCGGTCGCGTCGAGGGACGCTCCGTGGGTGTGGTGGCGAACCAGCCGCTGCAGTTCGCCGGCACGCTCGACATCGACGCCTCTGAGAAGGCCGCGCGCTTCGTGCGGTTCTGCGACGCGTTCAACATCCCGGTGCTGACCTTCGTCGACGTGCCCGGCTTCCTGCCCGGCACCGACCAGGAGTACGGCGGCATCATCCGGCGCGGCGCCAAGCTGCTGTACGCCTATGCCGAGGCCACCGTGCCACTGGTCACCGTGATCACCCGCAAGGCGTACGGCGGGGCCTACGACGTCATGGGCTCCAAGCACCTGGGCGCCGACATCAACCTGGCGTGGCCGACCGCGCAGATCGCGGTGATGGGCGCGCAGGGCGCGGTCAACATCCTGTATCGCGCCGAGCTAGCCCAGGCCGAGGATCCCGCCGCCCTGCGCGCGGAGCTGATCACCGAGTACGAGGACACGCTGGCCAACCCGTACATCGCGGCCGAGCGCGGGTACGTGGACGCGGTCATCAAGCCGTCGGAGACGCGCGGCCAGGTGATCCGGGCGCTGCGCGCGCTGCGCGACAAGCGGGCCTCGCTGCCGCCCAAGAAGCACGGCAACATCCCGCTGTGATCGTCGACCCGTCGTGAACTTCGTCGTGAAGGAGCCGCTGTGAGCACTGGTGGGCGCCCGTCCGGCAAGCCGTTCTTGCAGGTCGTCCGGGGCGACCCGACGCCGGAGGAGGGCGCGGGCGCGGGCGGTCAGCACCGCCACCAGCGCCGCCAGCTCCTCCGGTGTGGCGTCGCCGCGCACCACCTGGAGGAACGGCCGGTCGTCCGTGCTCATGAGGGCCTCCATCAGAGGGGGATGTTGCCGTGCTTCTTGGGCGGCAGCGAGGCCCGCTTCTCGCGCAGCGCCCGCAGCGCCCGGATCACCTGGCCGCGGGTCTCCGACGGCTTGATCACCGCGTCCACGTAGCCCCGCTCGGCGGCGATGTACGGGTTGGCCAGGGTGTCCTCGTACTCGGTGATCAGCTCGGCGCGGCGGGCGTCGGGGTCCTCGGCCGCCGCCAGCTCCCGCCGGTACAGGATGTTCACCGCGCCCTGCGCGCCCATCACCGCGATCTGCGCGGTCGGCCACGCCAGGTTGATGTCCGCGCCCAGGTGCTTGGAGCCCATGACGTCGTACGCGCCGCCGTACGCCTTGCGGGTGATGACGGTGACCAGCGGGACGGTGGCCTCGGCGTAGGCGTACAGCAGCTTGGCGCCGCGCCGGATGATGCCGCCGAACTCCTGGTCGGTGCCCGGCAGGAACCCGGGGACGTCCACGAAGGTCAGCACCGGGATGTTGAACGCGTCGCAGGTCCGCACGAACCGGGCGGCCTTCTCGGAGGCGTCGATGTCCAGGGTGCCCGCGAACTGCATCGGCTGGTTGGCCACGACGCCCACCGGGCGGCCCTCGACCCGGCCGTACCCGACGATGATGTTGGGCGCGAACAGCGGGTGGACCTCCAGGAACTCCCCGTCGTCCACCACGTGCTCGATCACCGTGTGCATGTCGTACGGCTGGTTCGGCGAGTCGGGGATCAGCGTGTCCAGCGCCTCGTCCACCGTGTCGAGGTCCACCGGCACGTCGTAGGCGGGCGGGTCGGACATGTTGTTGGACGGCAGGTACGACAGCAGCGCCTTGACGTACTCGAACGCGTCCTCCTCGTCGGAGGCCTGGTAGTGCGCCACCCCCGAGCGGGTGTTGTGCGTGTGTGCGCCGCCCAGCTCCTCCATCGTCACCTCCTCGCCGGTGACGGTCTTGATCACGTCCGGCCCGGTGATGAACATGTGCGAGGTCTGGTCGACCATGACGATGAAGTCGGTGATGGCGGGGGAGTACACCGCCCCGCCCGCGCACGGCCCCATGATCAGCGAGATCTGCGGGATCACCCCGGAGGCGTGCACGTTGCGCTTGAAGATCTCCGCGTACAGGCCGAGCGCCACCACGCCCTCCTGGATGCGGGCGCCGCCGGAGTCGTTGATCCCGATCACCGGGCAGCCCGTCTTGAGGGCGTGGTCCATGACCTTGCAGATCTTCTCGCCGAAGACCTCGCCGAGGGAGCCGCCCGCGACGGTGAAGTCCTGGCTGAAGACCGCCACGTGGCGGCCGTCGATGGTGCCGTACCCGGTGACGACCCCGTCGCCGTAGGGCCGGTTCCTCTCCATGCCGAAGTTGGTGGAGCGGTGCCTGGCCAGCTCGTCGAACTCCACGAAGGACCCGGGGTCCAGCAGCGCGTCGATCCGTTCCCTGGCGGTCATCTTGCCCTTGGCGTGCTGCTTCTCGACCGCCTTGGCGGACCCCGCGTGGACCGCCTCGTACCTGCGCCGTTCCAGCTCCGCCAGCTTCCCGGCGGTGGTGTGGACATCGATCTCGCCCGCGGGTGGTTCCGGTGCATGCATCGCCATGGCGTCAGGGTAACCAGACGCTGACACCCGCCGCCCGCCCGGGGTCCCTGCCCGCCCGAACCGCGCGATCTCGCCCGGACTAGGCTGAGATCGTGGCTACGAACACCCGCGAATCCGTGCAATCCGCCGCCGAGGGCCCGGACCGGGCGGACCGCCGGCCGCTGCGCGAGGAGATGCCCGAACCGCTGCGGCGGGACGTGCGGCTCCTCGGCGCCATGCTCGGCGACAGCCTCGTGGAGTACGGCGGCCAGGACCTGCTGGACGACGTCGAGCGGCTGCGGCACGCCGTGATCGCCGCCCGCCGGGGCCAGACCTCCATCGACGAGGTCGCCGCGCTGGTGAACGGCTGGACGCTGGAACGCGCCGAACTGGTCGCGCGGGCGTTCACCGTCTACTTCCACCTGACCAACCTGGCCGAGGAGCACCACCGCATCCGCACCCTGCGCGAACGCGACACCGACCCGGCGGCGCCGGTGAGCGGCTCGCTGGCGGCGGCGGTGGCGGAGATCCGGCGGACCGGGGAGCACCGGCTCGCCGAGGTGCTGGACGGCCTGGAATTCCGGCCGGTGTTCACCGCGCACCCCACCGAGGCCCGCCGCCGCGCCGTGGTCACCGCGATCATGCGGATCAGCGGGCTGCTGGACGCCTTCAACGACCCCCGGCGGGGCGCCGCCGAGCGGGTGGAGACCGAACGGCGGCTGCGCGAGGAGATCGACCTGCTGTGGCGGACCGCGCTGCGCCGCTCCGCCCAGATGGACCCGCTGGACGAGGTCCGCACCGCGATGGCGGCCTTCGACGAGACGATCTTCCGGGTGGTCCCGCAGGTCTACCGGACCCTGGACACCGCGCTCGGCGGCCCCGGCGGTCCGGCCCGGCCGCCGCGCGCCCGTGCCTTCCTGCGGTTCGGGAGCTGGATCGGCGGCGACCGGGACGGCAACCCGTACGTGACCGCGAAGGTCACCCGGGAGGCGGTGATGATCCAGGCCGACCACGTGCTGCGCGCCCTGGAGACCGCCTGCACGCGGATCGGCCGGGAGCTGACCGTCAGCGACCGGACCACCCCGCCCTCGCCCGCGCTGCGCACCGCGCTGGCCGCCGCCCGCACCGCCCAGCCCGAGCGCATCGCCGAGATCGCCAAGCGGTCGCCCGGCGAGCCGCACCGCCAGTTCCTGCTGTTCGTCGCCGAGCGCATCGCCGCCACCCGGGAACGTGACGCCGACCTGGCCTACCGGTCTCCGGAGGAGCTGCTGGCCGACCTGCGGATCGTGCAGGACTCGCTGGCCGCCGCCGGGGCCGTCCGGCAGGCGTACGGGGAGCTGCAGCACCTGGTGTGGCAGACCGAGACGTTCGGGTTCCACCTGGCCGAGCTGGAGATCCGGCAGCACTCCGGGGTCCACGAGAAGGCGCTGGCGGAGGTCCGGGCGGGCGGGCCGCTGAGCGAGATGACCGAGGAGGTCCTGGAGACCCTGCGCGTCGTCGCCTGGATCCAGGAGCGCTTCGGGGTCCGCGCCTGCACCCGGTACGTGGTGTCGTTCACCCGCTCCGCCGAGGACATCGCGACCGTGTACGAGCTGGCCGCCTCGCTGGGCGACCGGGCCCCCGTGCTCGACGTGGTGCCGCTGTTCGAGACCGGCGAGGACCTGGAACGCGCCCCGTCGGTGCTGGAGGGGATGCTGAAGCTGCCCACCGTCCAGCGCCGTCTGGCCGAGACCGGCCGCCGCCTGGAGGTCATGCTCGGCTACTCCGACTCCGCCAAGCAGCTCGGCCCCACCAGCGCCACCCTGCGCCTGTACGACACGCAGGAGGCGCTCGCCGCCTGGGCCGCCCGCAACGACATCCGGCTGACCCTCTTCCACGGGCGCGGCGGCTCGCTCGGCCGGGGCGGCGGCCCCGCCAACCGGGCCATCCTCGCGCAGGCCCCCGGCTCGGTGTCCGGCCGGTTCAAGGTCACCGAACAGGGTGAGGTGATCTTCGCCCGGTACGGCCAGACGGAGATCGCCCGGCGGCACGTCGAGCAGGTCACCAACGCGGTGCTGCTGGCCTCCACCCCGGCGGTCGAGGCCCGCGCCCGGGAGGCCGCCGCCCGGTTCCGGCCGCTGGCCGACCGGATCGGCGACGCCGCCCGCACCGCGTTTCGGGCACTGATCGAGACCGAGGGCTTCGCCTCCTGGTTCGCCCGGGTGAGCCCGCTGGAGGAGATCTCCCAGCTGCGCATCGGCTCCCGCCCGTCCCGCCGCACCGCCGCCCGGGGCCTGGAGGACCTGCGCGCCATCCCGTGGGTGTTCGCCTGGACCCAGACCCGGGTGAACCTCCCCGGCTGGTACGGCCTGGGCAGCGGCCTGGCCGCCGTGGCCGGTGAGGACGGCACGGACCTGGACGAGCTGCGGGAGGCGTACGCGGTGTGGCCGCTGTTCGCCGCGATGCTCGACAACGCCGAGATGAGCCTGGCCAAGACCGACCGGGCCATCGCCGAGCGGTACCTGGCCCTCGGCGGCCGTCCGGAGATGACCGAGACGGTGCTGGCCGAGTACGACCGCACCCGCTCGCTGGTCCTCGCGGTGACCGGCCACGAACGGCTGCTGGAGAACCGCCGTGTGCTGTCCCGCGCCGTCGAGCTGCGCAACCCCTACGTGGACGCCCTGTCCCACCTGCAGCTGCGGGCCCTGACCGCGCTGCGCGACGGGGTGACCGACGACGAGGAGCGCCGCCGCCTGGAGGAACTGCTCCTGCTCTCGGTGAACGGCGTCGCCGCCGGGCTCCAGAACACCGGCTGACGGGGTTGGATGGAGGGGTGAACGAGTCGCCCTACACCGATCTGAGCCGTCCGCCGCTCAACGAACGGGCCCTCAACCGGCTGCTCGTCCGCCCCGGGTCGCTGTGGCAGGGCGTGGAGGTGGTCCCGGAGACCGGGTCCACCAACGTCGACCTCGCCGAGGCGGTCCGCGCCGGGGCCGGGGAGGGCCGGGTGCTGGTCGCCGAGGCGCAGACGGCGGGCCGGGGGCGGCTCGGCCGGGCCTGGTCGGCGCCACCGCGCTCGGGCCTGACGTTCTCGGTGGTGCTGCGGCCCGCCGTGGACGCGGTCGCGCTGGGCTGGCTGCCGCTGCTGACCGGCCTGGCGACCGCCCAGGCGCTGCGCCGCGTCACCGGCCGCGCGGCGGGCGGCGACTACGGCGGGCCGGGCGACGGCCGGGGCCTGGACGTCCGGCTCAAGTGGCCCAACGACCTGCTCGTGGGGGAACGCAAGCTCGCCGGGATCCTCGCCGAGAAGGTGGCCGACGCCGTGGTCGTGGGCGTGGGCCTGAACGTGAGCCTGAACGCCGACGAGCTGCCGGTGCCCACCGCCACGTCCCTGGCCCTGGAGGACGCCGCCTTCCAGGACCGGGAGGCGCTGCTGCGGGCCGTCCTGCGGGAGCTGGAGACCTGGTACCGCCGGTGGACCGAGGCCAAGGGCGACCCGGAGACCAGCGGCCTGCGCCCCGCCTACAAGGAGCTGTGCGCCACCCTGGGACGGCGGGTGCGGGTGATGCTGCCGGGCGAGGAGGTGCTGCTGGGATCGGCGGCCGATGTCGATGCGACGGGCTGCCTGGTGGTCGGGACCACGGATGGTGAGCGAACGGTCGGCGCGGGTGACGTCATCCACGTCCGATGACCGAAATCGGAGTGTTCGGCCACCCGACCGCCCATCCTGCGTGGTTTCTGTCACGATATGTGGCATGGGTCTGCCCGAGCGTTCCCGGGGAGGAGCGGTCATGCACCGGCGCGTCGAGGAACTGACCGATGGCGTCTCCGTCCGGCGATGACCCGGCCCGCCGCCCGTGGTGGCGGCGGGGACGGGGGAGGGACCGCGACGCGGCCGGGGACGACCCGGGCCGCCTGCCGGACCCCAAGGAGATCGAGGAACTGCTGCTCGGCGGCCCGCTCCGGTACACCCGGGTGGACGCCGTCGAGCTGGGCGGGGTGACCCCGGACTTCTCCAAGCGCCTGTGGCGGGCGTTCGGCTACCCCCACATGGGCGACGACCAGGTCGCCTTCACCGAGGGCGACATCGACGCGCTGTGCCGGATCCGCAAGCTGATGGACGACGGCGTGCTCGACGAGGACGGCGTGATCCGGCTGGTGCGGGCGTTCGGCCAGACCATGACCCGGCTGGCCGAGTGGCAGGTCGACCTGCTCACCAGCATGCTCAGCCAGGACTCCCAGGAGCCCCCGTCCCCCGAGGACGTCCGGCGGCTGGTCGACATGGCCGAGCGGCACCTCGGCGACCTGGAGCCGCTGGTCCTGCACGCCTGGCGGCGGCAGCTGGCGGCGGCCGGCACCCGGGCGCTGGCGATGGCCGCCACCGCCGACGACCTGGTCCCGGCGCGCTCCCTGGCCACCGTGGGGTTCGCCGACATGGTCTCGTTCACCCAGATGAGCCGGGAGCTGGACGAGCCGGAGCTGGCCCGGGTGGTCGAGCGGTTCGAGGAGACCGCCGCCGACGTGGTCGCCTCCAACGGCGGGCGGCTGGTCAAGACGCTCGGCGACGAGGTGCTGTTCAGCGCCGACAGCCCGGAGCTGGGCGGGGAGATCGCGCTCAGCATGGCCGAGGCGATCAAGGACGAGACCGAGATGCCCGACGTCCGCGTCGGCGTCGCCTACGGTCCGGTGCTGCCGATGCGCGGCGACGTGTTCGGCACGACCGTCAACCTGGCCGCCCGGCTGACCTCCATCGCCCGCCCCGGCTCGGTGGTGATCGACGCCGAGCTGGCCGCCGAGCTGGAGAAGGCCGAGGACTTCACCGTCACCCGCATCGTCCGCCGTCCCGCCCGGGGCCTCGGCATCATCCAGCCCTACGTCCTGCGCCGCGCCGTCGGCTGACCCGGTGGGTCACGTGGACGGCGCGCCGCTGTGCGTCTCCCGGCCCCACAGCGTGTCGACGATGCGCCGCACCCCGGCGGTCAGGTGCCGCCGGTAGGTGCTGAACGGCAGCCCGAGCACCTCCGCCGCCCGTTCCTGGGTGGCGGCCGGGCGGAGGTAGGTGCGGTCCACGGCGCGGTACTCCTTCTGGCCCCGGGGATCGGCGCGCAGCGCCTCGGCCGCCTCCCAGAGCAGCCCCGCGAGCCCGTTCTCGTGACGGTGGGCCGTCCGGCTCCCGCTCAGCGGGTTGCGGGCGAGGGCGTCGGGCCGGTGCAGGTCGCGCAGCCCCTGACGGACGGCCGCGGCGAACTCGTCCCGGGACAGGGCGGCGACCGGGGACGGCTCCACCGCCGCCAGCGGGTCCACGAGCACCTCGGTGCCGGTGAGCTGGTCCAGCCAGGCGTCGACGCCGCCGATCCGGAAGTCCCGCGCGTACACCTCGTGACGGCCGTCGCCCACCCGGAAGTCGGCCTCCTCGACGCGGTGGAAGCCGTTGAAGCTCAGCAGCCCCCGCCAGCGCTCGGCGTTCTGGTACGACCCGATGAGGTCCCAGGTCAGCCGGGTGCTGGCCAGCCGCCGCTGGAGCATCGCGACGATCACCACGCCGGTGGCGCAGCCCATGGCCTGGTGCTCGTCGCGGTCCACGAAGAAGCGCTTCGCGGCCACCTCAGCGCCCGGTTCGGGCGGGTCGTGGCGCTGCACGAACGCCCACATCGCGCGGGTGCCCGGGTCGGCGGCCAGGTCGTCGGGGGACGCCAGGTCCAGCCGCAGCCGGCACCCGTACCCCACCGGCTCGTCCCGGGCGTCGCGGGCGACGACGAACGCCTCGGGCTGCCGGTCCATCCAGAACGCCGCCCACCTCGCCGACTCGGGGCCCTGGTGCCGTTCCGTCATCGCCAGCAGCGCCGCCCGGTCGTCCGGACGCATGACGTCGGTGCGGTGCCGGGCGAGCTTCGCCCAGTCCACGAGGCCGCGCAGGGTCGGGTTCGCCCGCTTGAGGTAGCTCAGCTCGGTCAGCGCGCGGTGCTGTGCGGGACCGGTGGTGTTCCGCAGGCGGATCGCCAGGTGGTCGCGGACGCGGCGGTGCAGGAGCCGGTAGGCGGCCAGGTCCCGCCACCGCAGGTCGGTGTCGAGCACCTCCCGGGCCAGGTCGTGCGGGCACAGCCCGTCGGGATGCTCCTCGACGAACGACAGCTGCCGCATCCAGGCGAACAGCTCCCCGGCGTCGTCGGTGTCGTCCAGCGCCGCCCGGAGCAGCTCCTCCGTGGTGACCATCGCGTGGGCGCACACCTCCAGCGCCCGCCGGTGCCGTGGTGAGGGCACCCCCTCCAGGAACCGGTCCAGCAGCAGCCGCACCACGTCCGGCGCGTCGCCCAGCTCGATGCCCGACAGGTCACCGGCGTCCTCGCGCTGCGCCAGCACGTCGGCCAGCAGCGCCAGCGCCAGCGGATGCCCGTGGGTCGCCGCGAGCACCTGCGCGTGCAGCCGGTCCGGGACGTTCTCGGCGCGCAGGAAGGCCGCGCCCTCGTCGGGGCCCAGGTTGCGGAGCGGCACGGCGTGCAGCAGTTCCCGCCATCCGGGGTCGGAGATCCACTCCGGTCCGGGCGGCTCCCGGCCCGCGATCACCACGAGCGTCCCGGCGGGCAGCGACGGCAGGAAGTCCTCGCGCACCCAGTCGTCGATCGCGGTGAGCCGCTCGTAGGAGTCCAGCAGCAGCACCCGCCGCCCGCGCACCGGCTCCGGCCACGCGGCCGTGGCCGACAGCGTCGCCGGTGAGACGTCCACCGAACGGGCGTCCAGCGGCACGGTGCCGTGCCCGGCCCCCTCCGCGACCGCCGCCAGGGCACCGAGCAGCGCCGTCTTCCCGACACCTCCCGGCCCGTGGACGAACATCACGGCGAACGGAGGCACCTCGGCCTCCAGCGCGCTCCGGAAGGTCTTCAGCTCGGTGTCCCGCCCCACGAACCTGCGCCGCCGTGCCCGGTGCAGCCGGTCCGCGATCGTCCGCACCTCGGCCGTCACCGCGCGATGTCCCCGATCCCCATATTCGGCAGCCTACGCGGGCCGTCCGGGGCCTGTTTATCAGTGATGAGCGAAAACCGAGCAGAAACCGGCCTGGGAATTGAGCAGCGATCGGCCACATCGTGGGTTCCGACCGGCGAGGGGATGTGACCCTCTCGCCCTGACCGAGGAGTTGACCATGGGTTTCGCCAAACTGCTCGCGGCGGTCGCCATTCCGGGCGCCGCGCTGGCCGCGCTCACCGTCCCCGGCACGGCCGCCGCCGACCCGCTGCCCGGTGAGTTCGCGTTCACCGACGAGACCGCCTTCGCCAGGATCACCGGCTACAAGTCCCAGAACGGAGTGCGCGCCACCCTGACCGACAAGGGCGGCGACGGCAGGGCCACGACCTGGCTCATCTACTGGTACGAGGGTTCGGGAACGAGTTACACCCTGCGGGACACCGACACGGTGACGGTCGGGAACGGCGGGACCGTGAACATCGTCGAGTACCCGGACGTGAACGGCGTCAGCTTCACCGCCGCCTGGCACCTGCACGGCCTGCGGCCGTCCTGACCGGTTCTCCGGTGACCGCATGAACGGCCTCCGGCCGCCGGCGTGCGCGAC
>DATADI010000575.1:0-2839 GCA_036258615.1 Thermomonospora sp.
CCCCGCCCGTTCTCTCATGTCCGGGCAGCAGGATGTTTAGAACTCTGGTCGACGGAAATATACAAGCCGAGTTGGAGGTTATCTCCTGGCAGAGAGGGAGCCAGGCAGATCAACGGAGGTGAGACCGTCATGCTGCTGACGTCCATCGACCCCTTCGTCCAGGAGTTCGAGCGTCAGTTCGACCAGCTCACGCGGCAGTTCGCCGGACAGCGCGGCGGCGCCGTCATGCCGATGGACGGCATCCGCCGCAAGGACGAGGTGGTGCTGCGCTTCGACCTGCCGGGCATCGACCCGGACTCCATCGAGGTCACCGTCGACCGCGGCGTGCTGAGCGTGAGCGCCCGCCGCGAGGAGGAGTTCGCCGAGGACGACCGCCTGTTCGTGCGCGAGCGCGTGATGGGCACGTTCACCCGGCGGGTCTACCTGTCCGAGCACCTGGACGCGGACGGCATCGAGGCCGCCTACAACAACGGCGTGCTCGCCGTGCGGATCCCGGTGCTGGAGAAGGCCCGCCCGCGCAAGGTGGAGATCCAGCGGGCCGAGGGCCACAAGCCGATCACCGGATGACGGGCGGCGCCGCCCGGCCCCGCCGCCGGGCGAGCCGCGAACGGGGGCGCGACGGGCCGGGTGCGGCCCGTGCCGCGCCCCCGTGTCACGTCCGCCCCCCTGATGATTGGCTGTGATCCATGAGCTCGCCGTCCGACGACCCCGCGCTGCCCGTGGACGACGTCCACGCGCCCCTGTACTCGGTCGGGCAGGTCGCCTCGATGCTGCGGCTGCAGCAGGCGTTCCTGCGGCGGCTGGACGAGTACGGCGTCGTCCGCCCCGACCGCACCCGCGGCGGCCAGCGCCGGTACTCCCGCGTCGAGATCCGCCGCGTCCAGTACGTGGTGGAGCTGGTCGACGAGGGCATGACGCTGACCGCGATCCGCCGCGTGCTGGAGCTGGAGCAGCAGATCGCCGAGCTGCGGGCCCAGCTGGAGGACGCCCGCCGCCACATCCGCGCCCCCGCGCGGTCAGGGCACGCGCCGGTGCACGTCGGCGACCTTGGACGGGCCCGGTGCCGCCTCGGCGATCCAGGGCCCCGGGATCGACGGGTCCAGGACGCCCTCCTCCAGCCACGTGAAGTCGCCCCGCAGGACCCGCCGGGCCAGCCGGGCGTCGTTGGCGTCGGTGTTGCGCCACAGTCCCTCGAACAGCGCCGCCACGCGCAGCCGGGACTGGCGGCAGAACGCGTCGGCCAGGTCCAGCGCCGTCGCCCCCGCGTCGCCGTCGGCGTCCATCCGGGCCCGTACGCACACCGCGCACATGGCGAACAGCTCCGCGCCGATGTCCACGATCCGCGCCAGGGTGCCCTGCCGGCGCTCCAGCGCCCCCTGCCAGCGGGCGGCGGCGTAGAACGTGGACCGCGCCAGCTTGCGCGACGCCCGCTCCACGAACCGCAGGTGCCCGGCCAGCGGGCCGAACTCCGCGTACGAGCCCGGCCGCCGCCCCGGACCGGTGACCAGCGTCGGCAGCCAGCGCGCGTAGAACCCACCGGCCCGCGCCGCCGCCCGCGCCTTGTCGCCGCGGCTCGCCTCCGGGTCGATGATGTCCCCGGCGACCGACAGGTGGGCGTCCACCGCCTCCCGGGCGATCAGCAGGTGCATGATCTCCGTTGAGCCCTCGAAGATCCGGTTGATCCGCAGGTCGCGGAGCATCTGCTCGGCGGGCACCCCGCGCTCGCCGCGGGCCGCCAGTGACGCGGCCGTCTCGTAGCCCCGGCCGCCGCGCAGCTGCACCAGCTCGTCGGCGATCCGGCAGGCCATCTCCGAGGCGTACAGCTTGGCCAGCGCCGCCTCGATCCGGATGTCGTTGCGCTCGTCGTCGGCCAGCGACCCGGCCAGGTCCACGATCGCCTCCAGCGCGTACGACGTCGCCGCGATGAAGCCGACCTTGCGGCCGATCGCCTCGTGCTCGCCGATCGGGCGGCCCCACTGCACCCGCTCCGCGCACCACTGCCGGGCGATCCCGGTGGCCCACTTGCCAGCCGCCGCGCACAGCGCGGGCAGCGACAGCCGCCCGGTGTTCAGCGTGGTCAGCGCGATCTTCAGGCCCGCGCCCTCGGTGCCGATCAGGTTCCGCGCCGGGACCCGCACGTCGTGGAACCGGGTGACGCCGTTCTCGATGCCGCGCAGCCCCATGAACGTGTTGCGGTTCTCCACGGTGATGCCTGGCGTGTCGGCCTCCACCACGAACGCCGAGATGCCGCCGCGGTGCCCCTCGGACCTCGGCACCCGCGCCATCACCACCAGCAGGTCGGCGACCACGCCGTTGGTCGTCCACAGCTTGACGCCGTTGAGCAGGTACTCGGTACCGTCCTCGGACGGCACCGCCGTGGTGCGCAGCCGCGCCGGGTCCGATCCCACGTCGGGCTCGGTGAGCAGGAACGCACTGATCTCCCGCACGCAGCGGGGCAGCCACGTGTCACGCTGCTCGGCGGTGCCGAACAGCTTCACCGGCTGCGGGACGCCGATCGACTGGTGCGCCGACAGCAGCGCGCCGATCGCCGGGCTGACCGACCCGGCCAGCATCAGGGCCCGGCCGTAGTGGAGCTGGTCGAGCCCGAGCCCGCCGTACTTCTCGGGGATCTTCATGCCGAGCGCGCCGATGTCCCGCAGGCCCGCGACGACCTCGTCGGGGATCTTCGCCTCGCGCCCGATCCGCTGGGAGTCCACGTGGTCCGCGCAGAACTCCCGTAGCCGCGTGAGGAACGCCTCGCCCTTCTCGGCGGCCTCGGGGGAGGGGCGCGGATGCGGATGCACCAGGTCCATCCGCAGGTCCCCCATGAACAGGTTCT
>DATADI010000576.1:0-1737 GCA_036258615.1 Thermomonospora sp.
CCCCCGTCCCGGTGCGGGACGGGGGCCTCTGGAGATCGGCCGAGGGGCTCAGCGCCAGCGCATGGACATGACCAGCCCGGCGACCATGGCGCCGAAGCCGATGGCAAAGTTCCACGCCGACAGCGACACCATGAACGGGATCCGGTCGCCGGCGACGTAGTACACGACGATCCACAGCAGACCGAGCAGCATGAGCCCGACCATCACCGGGGCGTACCACCGGGGGCTGGGCTGCACCGCCCGTGTGCGGGCCGCTCGGGACTGCAGGACGTCCTGCGGCGGCGTGTAGACCGACTTCTTGCGCACCTTGGACTTGGGCACCGTGCGAACTCCCTCCGGGGGCCGGGGTTCGTGCCGCCGGCCGTGTCGCCGTCCAGCCTAAGCTGCGGATACAGGACGATGCGCCAGCCGCCGGTCGGACCGTCGGCGTGGCCCCCCGGTCCGGCGTGCGTCCGACGTCCCAGGAGGTGCCCCGTGGCCCGCACCACCACCCGCAGCCGGTCGGCGTGGGCGGCGCTGGTGCCCGTGGTGGCGCTGGCCGCCGGGCTGCTGTTCGCCACCTCCGGTAAGACCGCTCAAGGCAGCGACCTGCGGGCCGGTGAGGTGACCCAGCTGTCCGCGCTGATCGACCAGCGCACCGCCGTGCTGGCCGACCAGGAGCGGCAGCTGACCGCCCTGCGGGCGCAGGTGCAGGCGCTCACCGATCAGGCGGCGGGCCGCAACGGGGACGTGGCCGCGGCCCAGGCCGACGGGAACGCCGGCGCGCTCTCCGCGGGGCTGGTGGAGCTGACCGGGTCCGGCGTGGAGATCACCCTGGACGACGCCCCGCGGCGGCCCGACGGGTCGCTGCCGGCCGGGGCCCGGCCGGACGACGTCGTCATCCACCAGTCCGACGTCCAGGCGGTGGTGAACGCCGTGTGGGCGGCCGGGGCCGACGGGGTGGCGGTCATGGACCAGCGGCTGATCGCCACCAGCGCGGTGCGCTGCGTGGGCAACGTGCTGCTGCTGCAGGGCCGGACCTACTCGCCGCCGTTCGTGGTCACCGCCGTCGGGGATGCCCAGGCCATCCGGGCGCAGCTGGCCGCCTCTCCCCAGGTGGCGGTGTTCCAGCAGGCGGTGCAGGCCTTCGGCCTGGGCTTCGCGGTCCGCGAGCGGCCCGAGGTGACCGTCCCCGCCTACGATGGCTCTCTGGACATGGAGTACGCCACCGCCGCGGAGCAGTGACCGGGTGCGGCGGGTACACCTGGAACGGGCGACGACGCCGCCGCCCGCGCGCTGTTGCCCCGCCGTCCCCGGAGATCGAGCCTCGCCGTGAGCCGTCCCGTCCTCGTCGTCGACAACTTCGACAGCTTCGTCTACAACCTGGTCCAGTACCTGGGCCAGCTGGGTGTGCACTGCATCGTGCGGCGCAACGACGCCGTGACCGTCGACGAACTGGCCGGCCTCGACGTCGCCGGCGTGCTGCTGTCGCCGGGCCCGGGGGCGCCGGTCGACGCCGGGGTCACCGTGCCCATGGTCCGGGCGGCCGCCGACGCCGGGACGCCCGTGCTCGGGGTCTGCCTCGGCCACCAGGCGATCGCCGAGGCCTTCGGCGCCACGGTGGTCCGCGCGCCGGAGTTGCTGCACGGCAAGACCAGCCAGGTGGTGCACCACGGCGCCGGTGTGCTGGCCGGCCTGCCCTCGCCGTTCACCGCCACCCGCTACCACTCGCTGGCGGTCGACCCGGCCACCGTGCCC
>DATADI010000577.1:0-7429 GCA_036258615.1 Thermomonospora sp.
GCCCGGGTGCGTGCCGCACCCTGGCCGTTCCGGAGATCGATCGCGCCGATCAGTTGAAGGAGTCGCCGCAGGCGCAGGAGCCGGTGGCGTTCGGGTTGTCGATCGTGAAGCCCTGCTTCTCGATGGTGTCGACGAAGTCGATGGTCGCGCCGGTGAGGTAGGGCGCGCTCATCCGGTCGACGCGCACGGACAGGCCGCCGAAGTCCTGGACCTGGTCGCCGTCCATCTCGCGCTCGTCGAAGAAGAGCTGGTAGATCAGCCCGGAGCAGCCGCCCGGCTGCACGGCGACACGCAGCGCCAGGTCGTCGCGGCCCTCCTGCTCGAGCAGGTCCTTGGCCTTGCTCGCGGCGGCCTCGGTGAGGATGACGCCCGTGACCTGCTCCGTGGTCTCCTGCGTGCTCTCTACCGTCATGTGTTCAGCTCCCGGTCTAGCTCCGCCGGCCGTCCGGCGACCGTCTGTCTGACATCTGGCTGGGGACCGTGGCCCCCGAAGACGTCGCTGCGCCTCCTCGAGACACCAACGTACCCCGGCGCGCCCGCATTCCGCCCACCGGGAAACCGGCCCGGCGGCGCCCCCCGGTGGAACGCGCACCGGGCGGGGTGTGCCACCATTAGTGTCAGAGCGACGATAAGTCCCCGTCGCCGAAGGGAGACTCCCGTGACCACGACCCCGGAGATCGCCGACACGGGCTTCCGCGAGCCGCGGCTGCCGCTGCTGCTGCTCGGCCGGGACAGCGACCCGGCCAGCGAGCGCGGCGTGGACTGCCCCGGCGAGCTTCCGCCGGCCTCCGACCCGGACCTGGTGGAGCGTGCCAGGGCGGCCAGGGCGGCGCTGGGCGACCAGGTCCTCGTGCTGGGGCACCACTACCAGCGCGACGAGGTCATCCAGTTCGCGGACGTGACCGGCGACTCGTTCAAGCTGGCCCGCGAGGCGGCGGCCCGCCCCCACGCGCCGTACGTGGTGTTCTGCGGCGTGCACTTCATGGCCGAGTCCGCCGACATCCTCACCGCCCCCCACCAGCAGGTCGTCCTGCCGGACCTGGCGGCGGGCTGCTCGATGGCGGACATGGCCACCTTCGACCAGGTCGAGGAGTGCTGGGAGGTCCTGGAGGACATGGGGATCGCCGACGACGTGGTCCCCGTCACGTACATGAACTCCTCGGCCGACATCAAGGCGTTCGTCGGCCGCCACGGCGGTGTGGTGTGCACCTCCTCCAACGCCCGCCGCGCGCTGGACTGGGCGTACGCGAAGGGTTCGAAGGTGCTGTTCCTGCCCGACCAGCACCTGGGACGCAACACCGCCGTGCTGGAGATGGGCTTCTCGCTGGACGACTGCGTGGTCTACAACCCGCACCGGCCGGACGGCGGCCTGACCCCGCAGCAGTTCAAGGACGCGCGGATGCTGCTGTGGCGGGGCCACTGCTCGGTGCACGGCCGTTTCAGCAAGGCGTCGGTGGACGACGTGCGCGCCCGGGTGCCCGGCGTGAACATCCTGGTCCACCCCGAGTGCAGGCACGAGGTCGTCCTGGAGGCCGACCACATCGGGTCGACCGAGTACATCATCAGGACCCTGGAGGCGGCCCCGGCGGGCTCGTCCTGGGCGGTGGGCACGGAGCTGAACCTGGTGCGGCGGCTGGCCAACGCCCACCCGGACAAGAACATCATGTTCCTCGACCGCACCGTCTGCTTCTGCTCCACCATGAACCGCATCGACCTGCCGCACCTGGTGTGGTCGCTGGAGTCGCTGGTGCGCGGCGAGGTCGTCAACCAGATCCAGGTGGACGAGGAGACCGCCCACTACGCGCGGGTCGCCCTCGACCAGATGCTGGCGCTCCCCTAGGGCTCCGCGGGTCCCGCCGTGGTCGCGCGCCCCGTGGCCACGGCGGGTCAGAGGGCGGAGTTCTCCACCCAGTGGATCAGCAGGGTCTCGTCGCCGGAGACCTCCAGGGCCGGATGCCCGAGTTTGCGCCGTCCCCACAGGAACAGGTCCAGGTCGGAGACCGGAGCACTCACCGAGACGGTGGCCTCGTCGGCGCGGGCGGCGGTGCGCTCCCAGGTGAACCCGGCGGGGCCCAGCGTGACCAGCCAGTGCACGCCCGTGTCGGCGGACGAGAGCGCGATGGTCTGCCCGTCGCCGCGCAGCCGTTCCACCTGCGGGGCCCACGGCCGGGCGTACGGGAGGTTGGCCAGCAGTTCGTCCACGGCGTCCTCGGCCACGGCCGCCTCGATCACCGGGTCGAGCCCGGCGGCGAACTGCGCGTCGGCCCGGTGCACCGCCGTCTCGTGCAGCATCCGCCGCGACCAGTAGCGCACGTGCGGGTCGTCACCCCAGACCCACATCGCGGCCCCCGGGTCGGCGGCGCGCAGGGCGGCCAGCAGCGCGGCGGCGCCCTCGGCGTACCACGGCAGGTATCCGGCCGGGTCGCGGCGGTCGGCGGGGAACCGCATGTCGATGTCGCGCTGCGGCACGTTGCCCGGCGACAGCCGCTCGACCAGCGCGTGCGCCCATCGGTGGGTACGGCCGAGGTGCACCACGAGGTCGGCCACCGACCAGCCGGGACAGGTCGGGACCGGCGTCCCCGGATCGGCGTCCCGGACGGCCGCGGCGAACGCGGCGATCTCCTGCTCGGCGGCGTCGCAGTACCGCCCGTGGTCCCAGTGCTCGCCCATCAGTCGGGGATGAGCCCTTCGTCCCCCAGCATCTTGCGGACCTCCTCCATCGCCGAGTCGGCCGGCGGCAGGATCAGCTCGGAGGGCGCCAGGCTGTCGGCGGGCAGCGGCTTGCCCACCTGGCGGACGTTGTCGAGCAGGTCGTGCAGCGCGGCGCGGAACCGGGACTCGTCCCCGGCCTCGATCGCCGCCTCCACCTGCCCGTCCAGCTCGTTCAGCGCGGCCAGATCGGCGGAGGCCACGTCGAGCTGGCCCTCCCCCATGATCCGGACGATCACTGCGCACCCCCGGGCTGCTGCGGCCACGGGCCGCCGTCCTGGGCGGGCGGCTGGGCGGCCTGCTGCCGCGGCGCCTGCTGCGGCTGCGCCGACGGGGCGCCCGCGTCCAGCTCCTTGGGCGCCGGGCCCTGCCCCAGCTCGGCCTTGAGCCGCTCCAGCTCCAGGTCCACGCCGGTGGTGGCACCGAGCCGGTCCAGCTCGGCCTGGATGTCGTCGCGGGGACCGGAGAAGTCCTCCAGGGCGCCCGAGGCCAGCAGCTCGTCGATGGCCCCGGCGCGGGCCTTCATGGTCTCGGTCTTCTCCTCGGCCCGCTGGATGGCCAGGCCGACGTCGCCCATCTCCTCGGAGATGCCCGCGAACGCCTCGTTGATCTTGGTCTGCGCCTCGGCGGCGGTGTAGGTGGCCTTGATCGTCTCCTTGCGGGTGCGGAAGGCGTCCACCTTCGCCTGCAGGCGCTGGGAGGCCAGGGTCAGCTTCTCCTCCTCGCCCTGCAGGTTGGCGTACTGCGCCCGCAGGTCGCCCAGCTGGGAGTCCAGGGCGGCCCGGCGGGTCAGCGCCTCGCGGGCCAGGTCCTCACGGCCCACCTGCAACGCCTTCTTGCCCTGGTCGGTCAGCTTGTTCTGCTGCTGCTCCAGTTGCTGGATCTGCAGTTCCAGCCGCTTGCGGGAGGTCGCCACGTCGGCCACCCCGCGCCGCACCTTCTGGAGCATCTCCAGCTGACGCTGGTAGGAATAGTCCAAGGTCTCACGAGGATCTTCCATCCGGTCCAGCGCCCTGTTCGCCTTGGACTTGAAGATCATCGACATTCGCTTCATCACGCTCATCGCGCGGCGCCGGTCCCTTCGTGATGTACCCAATAACCACTGCTGGGGTTGTTATCACCCTACGCGTTAACGCTCGACGGCTCCATGATGTTGCCGACCCCCGGGCCCTGTAGGACGTACCCGGGGCGGCGATCGTTCCACGGCGCCCGCCCGTGCGGTTTCCCTGGCGGGGCCAGGCGGCGGCGGACGGTACCCTGAACGCGTGTTCCGACGTCGTACCGAGGCCGCCGCCCCCGAGGAAGCCCCCCAGGTGGCCAAGCCGGGGGGCAAGGGCCGTCCCACGCCCAAGCGCAGCGAGGCCCAGAAGCGGCGGCAGCAGTACATCACCGCGCCGCGGGACCGCCGGGAGGCCTACAAGCAGGTCCGCGAGCGGCAGGCGCAGAACCGCCTGAAGGCCCGTGAGGGCATGAAGCGGGGCGACGAGAAGTACCTGCTCAAGCGCGACCGGGGGCCGGTCCGCCGGTTCGCCCGCGACTACGTCGACGGGCGCCGCACGCTGGGCTCGTACCTGATGTACGCGATGTTCGTGATCGTGATCCTCAGCTTCGTGCGGACGCCGGTGACCGCGCTGCTCATGCTGTTCGCGCCGCCGCTGCTGCTCGGCGTGGTGCTGGTCGAGGGCTTCCTGATCAGCTCGCGGGTCAAGAAGCTGACCGCCGAGCGCTTCCCCGGCGAGGACCGCAAGGGCGTCGGCATGTACGCGGCCGTGCGGGCGATGCAGATCCGCCGGTTCCGGGTCCCCGCGCCGCAGGTGAGGCCGGGCACCAGGGTCGAAGCCGGGCGTCAGGACTGATCCACTCTCGCTAGGGTCGGAGGCATGGACTTTCGACACCTTGGACGCAGTGGTCTCATGGTCAGCGAGATCTCCTACGGCAACTGGCTGACCCACGGTTCCCAGGTCGAGGAGGACGCCGCCGTCGCCTGCGTGCACGCGGCCCTCGACGAGGGAGTGACCACCTTCGACACCGCCGACGTCTACGCCGAGACGCGCGCCGAGGAGGTGCTCGGCCGGGCCCTGAAGGGGCAGCGGCGCGAGGGCCTGGAGATCTTCACCAAGGTGTACTGGCCGACCGGCCCGGGGCGCAACGACCGGGGCCTGTCCCGCAAGCACATCATGGAGTCGATCGAGGGCTCGCTGCGCCGCCTGCAGACCGACTACGTGGACCTCTACCAGGCCCACCGGTTCGACCACGAGACCCCGCTGGAGGAGACCCTGCGGGCGTTCGACGACCTGGTGCGGCAGGGCAAGGTGCTGTACGTGGGCGTCTCGGAGTGGCGGGCCGAGGAGATCGAGCGCGCCCTGAAGATCGCCGACGAGATGGGCTTCGACCGGATCGTCTCCAACCAGCCCCAGTACTCCATGCTGTGGCGGGTCATCGAGGAGGAGGTCGTCCCCCTCTGCGAGCGCGAGGGCGTCGGCCAGATCGTCTGGTCGCCGATCGCGCAGGGCGTGCTGACCGGCAAGTACCTGCCGGGGCAGCCGCCGCCCGCCGGGTCGCGGGCGGTGGACGAGGCCGGCGGCTCCCGCTTCATCCAGGGCCTGCTGCGCGACGAGGTGCTCACCCGCGTGCAGGACCTCAAGCCGATCGCCGAGGAGCTGGGCCTGACGATGGCTCAGCTGGCGGTGGCGTGGGTGCTGCAGAACCCGAACGTCTCGTCGGCCATCGTCGGCGCGTCGCGGCCCGAGCAGGTCCGCGACAACGTCAGGGCCGCCGGGGTCAAGCTGGACGCCGACGTGCTCAAGCGCATCGACGACGTCCTCGGCCCGGTCGTGGAGCGCGACCCGGCCAAGACCGTCAGCCCGCCCCAGCGTCCCTGACGCTCCGGATCCCGCGGATCACTCGGGGTCGAGCAGGCTCATCGGGTAGACGACGGTGTCGTCCTCCAGGAGGGTCACCTGCTCGACCCCGCCCGCCCGCAGGTCACGCCAGTTCACGCCCAGCCACGTCTCCGCGTCGGCCTGGGTGGTGAACGTCTCCTCCGGCAGGCCGGGCACGGTGACCGGCCTCCCGTCGCTGCCTTGCAAACGCCAGCGCCACGGCATCGAAAGCTCGACCTCCCTCGTCGGAGGTGAGACTAGCCGCCGCCGCGCGCCCGGTGTGGCGCCCGCCCCGTAGAGTGCCACGGTCATGCGCATCGAACTGCCGGGCAGCGCCGGACCCCTCGGCTGGCCCGAACCGGGCTGCCGCTGCGCCTCCTGCAACAGCCTGAGGACGACGCGAACCGCGTTCTCACCGACGCGAGTGCTGGTGGACGGCGTTCCCCTGGAACGGCTCCCGAGTTCCCCGGTGCCCGGCGGAGCGGACCTGCGGGCTCCCGATGGCGGGCGGATCCTTCTCGCCGCCGGGCCCGGTGAACGTCCTGAGCCATCACCGGATGTGACGTACGACGCCGTCCTCCTCGACCTCGTGGGGCATCCGGAGCATCTGGGGTGGCTGCGTCATCGCGGTGCCGTGTCCGGAGACACCGAGGTCCACGCCGTGCATGTCGATCACCGGATCGCCTCACCACGTGAACTGCGCCGCCGCCTCGCCTGGTGGACGCGTCCCGCCGAGGGCACGCACCGGACGCTGCTGCTGGGCGGCTCCCGCTCAGGCAAGTCGGCGGAGGCGGAACTGCGGCTGCTGACCCACCCGCACGTCACCTACGTCGCCACCGCCGCGTTCACGATGAACGACCCCGAGTGGGCGGAACGCGTCCAGGCCCACCAGGCGCGTCGCCCCCACTGGTGGCGCACGGTGGAGTCCACCGACGTGGCGTCGCTGCTGCGCGCGGAGGACTCCGGCGCGGTGCTGGTGGACGGCATCGGCTCGTGGCTGACGTCCGTCATGGACGCGACCGGGGCGTGGGACGACCCGGACGCCGTACGCCCGCTGATCGACGACCTGGTCGCGGCGTGGCGTTCGACCCGGGCGTGTGTCGTGGCCGTCAGCGACGAGGTGGGCCTGTCGCTCGTACCGGCGACCAGGGGCGGCCGGATCTTCCGCGACCTGCTCGGCACGCTCAACCAGCGGCTGGCGGCCGAGTCGGAGGAGACCGCCCTCGTGGTCGCCGGACGGGTCCTGGAGACGCCGCGATGACCGACGGCGCACGGCTGGCGATCAGCCTGCTCACGGTGATCCGGGTGCCCGCCGGGCGGGTGGACCGGGAGACGGCGGGTCACGCCATGCTGCTGGCGCCCGGGGTCGGCCTGGTGGTGGGCGGCGCGGGGGCGGCGGTGCTGGCCGCCGGCGACCTGCTGGGCCTGGGCGGGCTGCTGCGGGCGGGCCTGGCGCTGGCGGCGATGGCGGTGCTCACCCGCGCCCTCCACCTGGACGGGCTGGCCGACCTCGCCGACGGGCTCGGCAGCGGACGGCCCGCCGAGGGGGCCCTGGAGGTCATGAAGCGGTCCGACATCGGGCCGTTCGGCGTCGTCACCCTGCTGCTGACGCTGCTCGTGCAGGCCGCCGCGCTGGCCGAGAGCCCGCACGGCGCGTACGCGGTGGTCGTGGCGGCGGTCACCGGAAGGCTCGCGTTCCCCTGGGCGTGCCGGGCGGGGGTCCCGGCGGCGCGTCCCGACGGGCTGGGCGCACTGGTGGCCGGGACGGTCCGGCCCGGCGCGGCGCTCGCCGTCACCGCGGTGGCGGTGGTGGCGGCGATGGGCGGGGGCGCTCTCGT
>DATADI010000578.1:0-6403 GCA_036258615.1 Thermomonospora sp.
ACGCCCGTCCCGGCCGCAGCGGGGTCAGCCGTGCAGCGCCCGCGCGGCGTCCCCGGCATAGATCGCGGTCATGAAGATCGCCGCGAGCAGGGCGTGAAACCCTTTCATGTCACCTCTATGCAATTCTCACTAATTGGTTAGGTTTCCGGTCGAGAGAGGACAGTACCGGATCATGGAGTATCGACGCGACGCCTTCAGCAAGACTCAGAACAACTCAGGTGACGGCCGAAGCGTCAGGAGGTGCCCGCGGCCCCCGTGGTGCCGTGCAGCCGGGCGCGCACCGCGTCGGCCTCGGGGGCGAGGCCCAGTCCCTCGTACAGTTCGAGCGCGCGCAGGCGGTACGCCTCCGCCTGGGCGGGGCCGTGGGTGCGGGCGGCCACGTCCGCCAGGGAGTCCAGCGCCGACGCCGCCAGCCGCACGTCGCCGATGGCGTTCGCGACCGCCAGGGACGCGGTGTGGTGCTCGTCGGCGGCGGCGAGCCGCCCGGCGCGGTGGTGGATCTCGCCGATGAAACGCAGCGCCCGCGCCTCCAGGTGACGTTCGGAAATGGACCGGGCGATGTGCAGGGCCTTCTGGTGGTGGATGAGCGCCTCACCGTCACGGCGCATCAGGGAAAAGCAGGAACCGATGTTGACGAGCGAATCGGTCTCGCCTCGGCGGTCGCCTATCTCGGTGTAGATGGACAGCGCCTTCCGGTACCCGTCCAGGGCCTCTTCCAGGCTCCCCACCTCCTGCTGCACCGTGGCCACGTTGTTGAGCCAGTTGGCGCGGTGCTGGCGGCTCATCTCCATGACCGCGTCGGCCCGCCGGTAATGGTCCAGCGCCGTGGTGAGGTCGCCGCGCTGGCGTTCGACGTCGCCGAGGTTGTTGAGCGTCATCTGCCTGCCGCGCCGGTCGCCCGCCTCCTCGTACAGCGACAGCGCGGCGCGCATCAGGTCGGCGGCCTCGTCGTAACGGCCCTGGTGCCAGCGGACGATGCCGAGGTGCCCCAGTGTCTCGGCGCGCCCGGCGGTGCCCTCCCGGTGCCGCAGGGCCTCCTCGCAACACCGCACGGCCTCGTCGTACTCCGACCGCGTCCAGTGGACGAGGCCGATCTGGTCGAGGACCGCGCCGACCGCCTCCCGGTCCCCGGCGGCTCGCTGGATCTCCAGTGCCCGGTGGGCGTGGGCCAGCGCGGACTCGTTGCGGCCCATCCGCCAGTGGACCTTGGCCAGGTCCACCAGCGCCCGCGCCTCGCCCCGCTCGTCCCCCAGCGCGCGCCAGGCGGCCAGCGCGCGCTCCTGGAGCCGGGCGGCGACGTCCCAGTGCCCGAAGACCTCCAGGTAGGGCATGAGGACATGGGCGATCCGGGCCGCGTACCGGGGCCGGCCGTGGTCGGCGGCGTGGTGTGCGGTGTCCACGAGGTTGTCCAGCTCGTCGGTGAGCCATCGGCGCGCCCGCTCCTCGTCCACCGGGTCGGCGGCGGGGGGTGCGGCCTCGGGCAGGGAGCGGGCGCTCTCGCGGAGCAGGATCCGGCAGGAGCGTTCCGCGACGGCCAGGTAGTGGTCGTGCAGCCGGTCGAGGGCGGCCTCGCGTTCGGGGGCGGACGCGGCGTCGGCGACCTCACGGGCGTACTCGCGCAGCAGGTCGTGGAACCGGTAGCGACCTGGCCGGGGACCGTTCAGCAGGTGGTGGTCGACCAGCTCCTCCAGCAGCGCGTCGGCCTCGGGACGGGTGGCGCCGAGCAGCGCGGCGGCGGCGTCCGCCGACAGGTCGGCCCCGGGGTGGACGCCGAGCAGCCGGAAGGCACGGCGGGACGGCGCGCCCAGCCCCCGGTAGGACAGCTCGAAGGCGGCGGGCAGCGCGCGTTCGCCCGCGCGGATCTGGGCCAGCCGGGCGTCCCCGGCCCCGAGCCGGTCGGCCAGGTCGGCGACGCTCCAGCCGGGGCGGAACTGCAGCCGGCTGCCCACCAGCTGGAGCGCCAGCGGCAGGTACCCGCACAGCCGCGCCACCGTCCGCGCCGCCTCGCGTTCCTCGGCGGGGGGCCGCCCGGCGACCCGGCCGAGCAGGTCGGCGGCCTCCTCGGGGGGCAGCACGTCCAGGGTGAGCGGCCGCACGCCGTCCAGTCCGGCCAGCCGGCGGCGGCTCGTGACGATCACCAGGCAGCCCGGCGCACCCGGCAGCAGCGGCTCGATCTGCTCGGGGCCCAGCACGTTGTCCAGCACCAGCAGCATCCGCCGGTGGGCGAGCCGGGCGCGCAGCAGCGCGGCCCGCTCGGGCAGCGGCGGCTGCGGGTGCCGCCGGGGGACGCCCAGGGAGGCCAGCAGCCGGTCCAGCGCCGTGGAGGCGTCCAGCGGCGGGTGGTGGCGGTCGTGGGCGTGCAGGTCGAGGAAGAGCCGCCCGTCGGGATGGTCGGCCGCCAGCCGGTGCGCCAGGTGCACGGCGAGCGCCGTCTTGCCCACCCCGGGCATCCCGTCGATGGCCAGGACGGTCACCGCCGGGCCTGACCTGCGCCACGTCTCGGTCAGCCGGGCCAGCTCGGCGGCACGCCCGGTGAAGGTGTGGACGTCGCGCGGCAGGTCGTCCGGCACGGGGGCGCGGGCGGGCGGCGCGAGGGCGGCGTCCCCGTCGAGGATCCGCCGCCGCATGAGGCGCAGTCCGGGGCCCGGCGCGGCCTCCAGCTCGGCGGCGAGGTGGCGTTCGGCGCGGCGGTAGGCGGCCAGCGCCTCGCCGGGGCGGCCCGCCCGGTGCAGCGCCAGCATCAGCAGCTCGACGGGCCGTTCGCGGAACGGGAACCGGGCGGTCAGCTCGACCAGCTCGGGGATCACGTCGGCGTGGGCGCCCCGCCGGAGCTGGAGGTCGATCCGGTCGAGGGCGCCGTCGAGCAGTTCCTCCTGCAGGGTCTCGCGGGTGCGTTCGGCCCACGCGCCGTCCACCCCGCCCAGCGGCCGGCCCCGCCACAGCGCCGCCGCCTCGCGCAGCAGCCCGAGGGCGGCGTCCTCGTCCCCGCTGGCGGCGATGGCCCGCGCCTGGTCCCGCAGGGTCCGGAAGCGGTGGTAGTCCACGTTCTCCGCGTCGGTGTCCAGCAGGTAGGCGCCCGACCGGTAGTGGATGCGGGCGGCGACGCCGACCTCGGCGAGGCGGGTGCGCAGCCGGGCGACCGGGCTGTGCAGCAGGCCCCGGGCGCGGGCGGGCGGGTCGGCGCCCCAGACCCGCTCGGCGAGCACGTCCACCGGCACCGGGCGGCGCGGGGCCAGCAGCAGAGCGGCCAGGACGCAGCGCTCCTTGGCCCACCGGACCTCATGGGAACGGCCGCCGAACAAAAGTTCGACGGGACCGAGAATGCGGAATTCCATCCGCGCCCCTTGTCGAGGGAAGAAATGGCTTTGACCCGCCTCGATCCTGTCATTGTCAAGGTCGCACTTCCATAAGTGAGGCGGTTGTTCCATGGCCGGTACGGGCCGTGCCCGCCGCCCCTTCCGCAAGCGGACCGCAAGGGCCCCCGCAAGGGCCGCCGCGCAGCATCACGGCGGGGTCGCGAATCGTCCGCCTGATCAAGGGGGCAAGCGCACACGATGTCGGACAACCATTGGCGCCGGGTCCCGGTGGGACCGGACGCCGACCGCTGGGTCACCCGGCGGGCCCGTAAGACCGTTCTGGTCGTGGTCCATACCGTCACCTCGGGCCAGCGACTGCTGGAGGCCGCCGGCCTCCTGGAGGACGACCTGCGGATCCAGGTCGTCTTCACCCGGGCGCCGGACGTCTTCGGCGACGACGTCCCGGACTTCCTCGCCGGGATCGGCGCCGTGGTCCTGCCGTGGCAGCAGGCCACCCGCACGCGCTTCGACCTGGCACTGGCCGCGAGCCTGGGCGGCATCCACGAACTGCACGCGCCGGTCGTGGTGATGCCGCACGGCGCGGGGTTCAACAAGCTGGTGTCCCGCCGGGCGGGCCGGGCCGCCGGGAGCCGGATGGTGTACGGGCTGGACGCCCAGCGGCTCGTGCACGACGGCGCGCTCATCCCCGCGTCGCTCGTGCTGCCGCACCGCGAGCAGCTCCGGCACCTGGGCCGTTCCTGCCCGGAGGCGGTGCCGGTCGCCGAAGTGGTCGGCGACCCGTGCTTCGACCGCCTGATGGCGACGTTGCCGCGGCGCGCCGCCTACCAGGTGGCCCTGGGGGCCGGGGACGGCCGCAAGCTCGTGGTGGTCGCCTCGACGTGGGGCCCGGCCTCGCTGCTGGGGCGGCGTCCGGACCTGTGGCGGCGGCTGCTGACGGAGCTGCCGCCCCGCGAGTACCGGGTGGTGGCGATGCTGCACCCGAACGTGTGGTCGGGCTCGGGCACGTGGCAGGTGCGGGCCTGGCTGGCCGACTGCCTGCGGCGGGGGCTGGGCCTGGTGCCGCCGGACAGCGACTGGCGGGGGGTGGTCGCCGCCGCCGACTGGTTCGTCGGCGACCACGGCTCGGTGGCCCTCTACGCACCGGCGGCGGGGGTGCCGACGCTGTTCGGGGCCTTCTCGGCGGCCGACGTCGATCCGGGGTCGCCGATGGCGGAACTGGCCGGGCTGGCCCCGCACCTGTCGGCCCGCGGGTCGCTGCGCCGCCAGCTCGACCAGGCCGCCGCCGGGTTCCGGCCGGAGCGCTACCAGGGCGTCGTCGGGCGCATCACCTCCGAGCCCGGCCGGTTCAACCGCAACATGCGGCAGCTCATGTACCGGCTGCTGCGGCTGCGGGCGCCGGCCACCGTACCGACGACCAGGCCGGCGGACCCGCCGGTCCTGCACGGATGAGGGAGGCGACATGCCCGACGGACTGGTACTGACCCGGCTGCACCGGCTGCGCAGGCCGTTGTGCCTGACCCGAGGCCACGCCGGCGGCGACCCCGCCGTCCTGGTCATCCCGCGTGGCGGCCGGCTGCGCGAGCCCCGGCTGGCCGTGGTCACCGCGCTGTGCCCGTGGGCCTCGGCGGGCGGGAACGCGCACGTCGTCGCCCGGTTCGACGACTTCGCCGACCGGGACCGGCGGGAGCTGGCCGACGTGCTGGTCGGGCAGGCCACCCGCCCGTCCCGCTCCCCCGCCGAGCGGACGCTGCGGGTCCTGGCGCACTATCCGGGCTGCGCGGTGGCCGTCGGCCGGTCCCCGTCAGGATGCCTGGCCGCCCTCCGCGACGGCCCGCTGGTGGGGATCTCCGGTCCCGTCGCGCCGCCGTGGCCCGCGGTGTACGGGTCGTTCCTGCACTGCTGGACGACGGAGGGGCTGGCGCTGGACGACCTGGCCCGCGCCGTCGTGATCGTCGGGCGGCTGCCGGTGGACGGGCCGCCCGCCCTGGCGGTGGCGGGCCGCGCACGGCTGGGACCCGCCACGCCCGCGATCACGGGGAGGGCGGCGTCGTGACACCCCGGATCGTGGTGGCGGGGGTGGCGAGCCTGTACCTGACCGTTCAGGTGGACGGCTTCCCGCTGCGGTACGCCCCGTACGTCCGGCCCGGGTGGGCCGCTTCGGCGGTCGCGGGGGCCGGGGTGCACGTCGCGCGGGCGCTGCGGGCGCTGGGCGACGACGTACGGCTGTGCACGGTGGTCGGCGAGGATCCCGCCGGGAGCCTGATCCGGCGGGAACTGGACCGGGACGGGCTGCTCGGGCCTGGGACCGTCGCGTCGGCGGCGTCCTCCCTGGGCCTGGTGCTCGTCGATCCCGCCGGGCGCCGGATGGGCATGCCCCATCTGGCCCCCGCCGACGCGGCCGAGTACCCGTTCGAGGTGCTGGCCGAGCAGGCGCGCGACGCGGATCTGCTGGTGCTCACCAACACCAGGTTCGTCCGGCCGCTGGTGGGCCGGGCCGCCGACCTGGGAGTGCCGATCGCGGTCGACGTGCATCTCGTGCGGGACCTCGCGGGGGAGTACAACCGGCCGTGGCTGGACGTGGCGAGCGTCGTGTTCTGCAGTGCCGAGATGCTGCCGCGCCCCCCGCGCGCCTGGGTCGCGGAGGTGTTCCGGCGCTGTCCGCGGTGCACGGCGGTGGGCGTCGGCATGGGCTCGCGGGGGGCGCTGGTGGGGTCGCGGGACGGGCGGCTGGTCCACGTCCCGGCGGTGGCCCCGCGCGGGGTGGTCAACACCTCCGGTGCGGGCGACGCCCTGTTCGCCGCGTTCCTGCACGGCTGGGTACGCGGTGACGGTCCCGTCACGGCGCTGCGGACGGCGGTCCTGCACGCCGGGTGGAAGGTCGGGCACCGGCTGCCCGCGCTGGCCGCGCCGCCGCCGGACGGGGCCGCCACAGCCTCTCGCAGGTGCGCCGCGCGTTCCGCGCCCCGCACGATCGCCTGCTCCGTGTACTCCCAGGAATCGCGGTAGTGGTGGGAGAAGAGCGCCAGCCGGATGGCGTCGGCCGGATAGCGGCCGAGCAGGTCCTGCGCGAAGACCATGTTGCCCAG
>DATADI010000579.1:0-3148 GCA_036258615.1 Thermomonospora sp.
CCGGCGGGAAGGGCGGCGGGCCGCCCATCGGAGGGAACGGGCCCGGCCAGCCGGCGGGGGCGGCCCGCCGCCTGCGCCGCCGCCGGGTCAGCACGACCGTCCCGACGACGAGCCCGGCGAGCAGCAGCACGGCCGCCGTGACCCCGCCGCCGATGGCCACCTTGGTGCTCGTGGCCAGCGGAGTCCGGTCCTTGCCCGCCGTGATGGCGGCCTGGGAGTCGGAGATGTACTTGGCGACGTACGGGTGGGCGGGGTAGAGGGCCTGCGCCTCGCGGAACTTCGGCAGCGCCTTCTTGTAGTGCCGCTTGAAGAACAGGTCCAGGGCGGTGTTGTAGCTGACGGAGGACGGGGAGGAGACCGGCGCCACGTTGTGCTGGTCGAGCCGTTCCTTGACCACGCTGACCGGCAGGACGAGCTGCTCGTTCTGCGCGGTGCCGCCCTCGCCGTCGCCGAGCGTGGCGATGAGGATGCCGACGACGCGGCCGGAGTCGCCGATCACCGGGCCCCCGGAGTTGCCCCCGTAGGCGGGGGCCTGCGTCTGGAAGTACGGCACGCCCTCCTGCGTGGTGCGGTGGGCGTTGATGGGGCCCTGGGTGAACGCGGGCTGGAGCCTGCTGGTGGGGCTCAGCGACTCCTCGTTGGTGACCGTCCCGGGGAAGCCGTCGATGTAGACCGAGCTGCCGACCTGGACGTCGGAGTCGGCGCCGAGGTCGAGGGTCGGCAGGTTCTGCTGGCCGGCGACCTTGAGGACCGCGACGTCCTTGCCGGGGTAGTTCTCGCCCTTGCCGACCACCTCGGCGGTCGTGGTCCGGGCCGTGTCCATGCCGCCGCCGGGCCGGCTGAACTGCACGGAGGTGACCTGGTCGAGGTTGCGCAGCTTGAGGTGCTTGACGTTGAACTTGGTGATCAGCTCGGACGTCTTGCGCTTCAGCTCGTCGTCGGCGTCCACACCCTTGAGGATGGCCTTGGCGATCCGCTCGTCGTCGGCCCCCAGATCCTCCTGGGCCTGCTCGGCGAACGCCGAGGCGGTGACCTTCCGGTCGGGCTCCACGCAGTGCGCGGCGGTCACCAGGTGCCCGTAGGGGGTCACCCACCAGCCGGTGCACAGCGCGGTGGACTCCGCCTTGATCACCCGGTCCGGCCCGGAGGGCTTCAGGTACCGGTCGATGTCGTCGAGCATCCGGGTGATCGCGGTCTTGACCAGGCTGCGCTGGTCGCTGGGGATGCGGCCGTTGACGGCGTCCCGGGCGACGTCGCGCAGCAGGGACTCGACGTTGTCCTGGTCGTAGGCGGGGTACGGCACGACCACGTCGGCGGAGACCTTGGTGGTCAGCAGCTGCACCGCCGGGTGGGTCTTGGCGGCCAGCCGGGTCGCGGGGGCCACGTCGTCGTCGGCCCGCACCGGACCGGGCAGGGCGGCGACGGCCACGCACGCCGCGAGCAGTACCCCGATCGGCCTTCGCATAGCCCGCTCCCGGCCCGTGTCCGTCCCGGCTGGATCCCGTTCACCCGAGTATCGGCGGCGCGGTGCCCGGTGTCACCGGCGATGATCACCCTCCCGGTGGGGGCCGCCCCGCCCGTCCCGACGATGGGCCGCTGACCTGCAAACCCGTCGCTCCAGACCGGATCCGGCCAACCGGGGCTTGACACCACAACACCCCTGGGGGGTATAGTCCCGCTCGCCGTCTCAGATACCCCTACGGGGTACCGGCTCCATGGAAGGGAGCGATCCGATGTCCTCTCCCGGTGCACGACCCGACCCCCGCCGCTGGCGGGCGCTGGCGGTGCTGGCCGCCGCCCAGTTCATGGTGATCATGGACACCTCGATCATCGGGGTGGCCCTGCCCGAGATGCAGCGCGACCTGGGGTTCGGCCAGGGCGGGCTGCAGTGGGTGTTCAACGCCTACGTCGTCGCGTTCGGCGGCCTCCTGCTGCTCGGCGGCCGGCTGTCGGACCTGCTCGGGGCCCGCCGCGTGTTCACCGCCGGATGGGCCGTCCTCATCGCGGGCTCGGTGGTCGCCGCCGTGGCGGGCGACGCGGCCACCGAGGTCGCCGGGCGCGCGGTGCAGGGCGTCGGCGCGGCGCTCATCGCGCCCGCCGCGATGACGCTGCTCATGGTGCTGTTCGCCGGTCAGCCGCGGGAGCTGCCCCGGGCGCTGGCGTTCTACGGGGCGGCGGCCCCGGCGGGCGGCACGGCCGGGGTCTTCCTCGGCGGCGTGATCACCGAATGGCTGAGCTGGCCGTGGGTGTTCGTCATCTACGTGCCGATCGGGCTGGCGACCCTGGCGCTGGTGCCGGTGCTGCTCCCGGCGGTGCCCGGCCGCCGTACCGGGCTCGACCTGGCGGGGGCCGCGGCGGTCACCGGCGGCCTCGCACTGGCGGTGTACGCGATCGTCCAGGCGCCCGAGCGGGGCTGGACGTCGGCCGCCACGCTGCTGGCCCTGGCCGGAGCCGCCGTCCTGCTGGCCGCGTTCGCCGGGCTCCAGCGCGTGGTGCGCAGCCCGCTGATGCCGCTGTCGGTCTGGCGCACCCCGGACCTGGCCGCCGCCAACGTCGCGATGGTCCTGCTGGGGGCCGCGTGGATCCCCATGTGGTACTTCCTCAACCTGTACCTCCAGCAGGTCCTGGGCTACGGGGCCTTCCCCGGCGGCGCGGCGCTCGTTCCGATGACCGCGCTGATGATGCTGCTGATGGTGGGCGTGACCGGACGGCTCATCGGCCGGTTCGGAACCAAGCCGCTGATCGTGACCGGGCTGGCCGTGCTCGGCGGGGGCCTGGCGCTGCTGTCGTCGGTCTCCCCCGGCGGGAGTTTCGTGGCCGACGTGCTGCCGGGCTCGCTGGTGTCGGCGGTGGGCATGTCGCTGGTGTTCATCCCGGCGACCATGGCCGCCCTCGGGAACGTCGCGCCCGAGCAGAGCGGGCTGGCGTCCGGCATCGTCAACACCACCTACCAGATCGGCTCGGCCATCGGGCTGGCGGCGATGACCGCGATCGCCACCTCCCAGGGCGCGGACCGGCTCGGCGACCTGGACGCCCTCACCGACGGGTTCCAGGCCGCGTTCGCCGGGGCGGCCGTCGTCGCCCTCGCCGGTGCGGGGCTCGCGACGGTCACCCTGCGCTCCCGCCGAAGGGCCGCCTCCCCGGCCCC
>DATADI010000580.1:0-2132 GCA_036258615.1 Thermomonospora sp.
CACCGGAGGCTGGTCGCCCAGCGCGCGGAGCCGGTCGAGGAACCCGGTGTCGGGCAGGTCCGGGGCGCTCGGCGCCGGGGGTGCCGACAGCGCGCGCAGGCGGCTCTTGAGCCGCCGCATCGTGTCGGCCTCCTCCCGGCACGTCCGGCAGACGGCGAGATGGGCCAGCGCGCGGTCGCGCTCGTCATGGTCCAGCTCGCCGTCGACCAGGGCGGTCAGACGCTCCCCGAGACAAGTCACGCGGTGTCCTCCAGTACGTCCCTCAGCGGCCCTCGGAGGCCGCGACCCGGCGTGGCGCGCGGTGCTCCAGGGCCGCCCGGAGCTGCGCCCGCCCCCGGTGGATGCGGCTGCGCACGGTGCCGAGCTTCACACCCAGTGTGGCGGCGATCTCCTCGTAGGACAGCCCCTCGATGTCGCACAGGACCACGGCGGCACGGTACTCGGGCGCCAGCGCGTCCAGGGCGGTCTGCACGTCGGCGTCGAGGTTGCGGTCGTCGAACGCCTGCGCGGGGGTGGGCTCGCGGCCCTGCAGGCGGTCGGCGGCGTCGTCGGCCAGCCCCTCGAAGCGGATCCGCTGCCTGCGGCGCGCCATGTCGAGGAACAGGTTCGTGGTGATGCGGTGCAGCCAGCCCTCGAAGGTGCCCGGCGTGTAGTTGGACAGCGAGCGGAACACCCGGACGAAGACCTCCTGGGTGAGGTCCTCGGCGTCGTGGGGGTTGCCGGTCAGCCGGTAGGCCAGCCGGTAGACGCGGGCGGAGTGCTCGCGCACCACCTCGTCCCACGACGGCGGCTCCCACCGGGCCTCCGGCGCGTGCTCGCGGTCGCGGGCCGCGACTCCCCCCGTCAAGGCGAGTGCCGCCACGTTCATGGTCGCACCTCCAGCGCTCTGCCTCCCATGGCCGGCTCCTCTCTTGCGGACGAACATGCCGCGTCGAGGCGACACGGTCACGCCTGGGCTGGGCGTTCGTGGACCGACTCTCCCCTTGAACGCAAGCGGTTCGCGGTTAGTTCCCCGGCCCGGGGTGTGACCTGCGCCCGGGTCGCGGAACACGATCGGCGAGCCGGTCAGCGATAGGGTCGTCCCCAGCAGACCAGGGGCACTGAGGGAGGCAGCCATCGACGCGGTAAAGGCCACCCTGGCTTTCGTGGAGGAGTACCTCCCCGAGGACGAGGCGCTGCTGAACGCCCGGCGGCTCGGCGAGGAGGTCGGCGCGACGCCGATCGGCGCGGCCGGCGGCGCGGCCCTGCGGTTCCTGGCCGCGATGCTGGACGCCCGGACCGTGGTGGAGATCGGCTCCGGATGCGGCGTGTCAGGCATCTACATGCTGCGCGGGATGCGCCCGGACGGGGTGCTGACGAGCGTGGACCTGGAGGTCGCCAACCAGCGGCTGGCCAAGGAGGCCTACGCGGCGGCCGGGTTCAGCGCCTCGCGCACCCGCATGATCGTCGGACGTGCCCTGGACGTGCTGCCCCGGCTCACCGACGGGGCCTACGACATGGTGTTCTGCGACGCCGCCAAGCAGGAGTACCCCGAGTACCTGGCGGCGGCGCTGCGGCTGCTGCGGCCGGGCGGGGTGGTGGCCTTCGACAACGCGCTGTGGCACGACCGGGTCGCCGACCCGGCCCGGCGCGACCCGGAGACGCTGGCGATCCGGGAGGTGGGCCGGCTGGTCCGCGACGACGACCGGCTGGTGCCGCTGCTGCTGCCGGTGGGCGACGGCCTGCTGTGCGCCCTCAAGCGCGGCTGACGGGGGGCCCGGTGCTCGCGGTACGGGTCCGGCCGTCCTGGCACCGGGCGGGCCGGGTGCTGTCCCCGCTGATCGCCCTCGGCGCCTCGGTGGCGTTCGTGGTCGGGGGGCTGCGCGGCGACGGGTGGGCCGCCGCCGGGTTCCTGGTCCTGGGGGTGCTCGGGACGGTGTTCTTCGGCGCCGGGGCCGTGCTGGCCGCCGGGGGGCTGGTGAGCCGCCGCCCGGTGCTGGTGCTGGACGAGACGGGCGTGCGCCGTCCGGCCGCCTGGCCCCGGCCGCGTCGCCGCGACCGGGTGCTGCCCTGGCCGGACGTGGCGGCCCTGTGCCTGATCAGCCGGGGCGTCGCGGCGCGCGGCAGCCAGGTCCCCGACCACCTGTTGTTCC
>DATADI010000581.1:0-1502 GCA_036258615.1 Thermomonospora sp.
GGCCCTCCTTGCCGATGGCCAGCGACAGCTGGTAGTCCGGCACGATCACCCGGGCCACCCGGGCGCCCTCGTCGACCACCTCCACGCTGTTGACCCGGGCGGGCGACAGCGCGTTGCCGACGAACTCGGCCGGGTCCTCCGACCAGTCCACGATGTCGATCTTCTCGCCGTGCAGCTCGTGCATGACGTTGCGGACCCGGCTGCCCATCGGGCCGATGCACGCGCCCTTGGCGTTGACCCCCGGTTTGCGGGAGCGGACCGCGATCTTGGTGCGGTGCCCGGCCTCCCGGGCGATCGCCGCGATCTCCACGGTGCCGTCGGCGATCTCCGGCACCTCCAGCGCGAACAGCTTGCGCACCAGGTTGGGGTGGGTCCGCGACAGCTGCACCGAGGGGCCGCGGTGGCCCTTGCGCACCTGCACCACGTACGCCCGCAGCCGGTCGCCGTGCTCGTAGCTCTCGCCGGGGACCTGCTCCTGCGGCGGCAGGACGGCCTCGATGCGGCCGAGGTCGACCAGCACGTTCCGCGGGTCCTTGCCCTGCTGGATCACGCCGGACACGATGTCGCCCTCACGCCCGGCGTACTCGCCGAAGGTGAGCTCGTCCTCGGCGTCGCGCAGCCGCTGCAGGATCACCTGCTTGGCCGTCGTCGCCGCGATACGACCGAAACCCGTCGGGGTGTCGTCGTATTCCCGCAGGACGTTGCCCTCCTCGTCGGTCTCGGCCGCCCACACGGTGACGTGCCCGGTCCTGCGGTCCAGTTCGACCCGGGCCCTGGGCGCCGCCCCCTCCGTGCGGTGGTAGGCGATCAGCATGGCGTCTTCGATGGCCTTGACGACCAGGTCGAGCGAGATGTCCTTCTCGCTCTCGAGACTGCGCAGCGCAGCCATGTCGATGTCCACGTAGCTCCCCCTCAGTTCCCGGCCTCGTCGGCTCCCAGGTCGGCGAGCTCATCGTCGGACCCGGCCCGTCCCTCGACCTGTTCGTCCATGCGGCGGAACTCCACCTGCACCCTGCCCCGGCCCAGCTCGCCGTGCCGGAACCGGCGGCGTCGCCCGGAGACGTCGAGGACCACCGCGTCGTCGTCGGCGGCGACCACCCGCCCCTCGATCTGGCCGCCGTCGGTCAGCGGGGCCCGCACCAGCCGCCCGGCGGCGCGGCGCCAGTGCCGCGGCTCGGTCAGCGGGCGGTCCACGCCGGGCGAGGTGACCTCCAGGACGTACGGGGCGGTGCCCATGACGTCGCTGTCGTCGAGCGCGATGGACACGGCCTGGTTGAGGGTGGCCACGTCGTCCAGGCTGACGCCGCCGTCGGCGTCCACCACGATGCGCACCAGGCGCCGCCGCCCGGCGGGCCTGACGTCCAGTTCCTCCAGGTCCATGCCCTGCGCGGCGGCCAGCGGCGCGACCAGCCGGGTGAGCGCGGCCACCGTCTCGGCCCGGCCCGCCCCGCCCGCGGGGGCACGCCGTCCGGGGCCCTGACCGGCGTCCCGGTCGGCCCGGC
>DATADI010000582.1:0-2883 GCA_036258615.1 Thermomonospora sp.
GGCGGGACACCGTCGGGCTGGGTCTGCGACACCACCAGGATGACCCCGCCGTCGGGGGCCTGCTCGGTGTACGCCGTGGCGGACGCGGTGTGCGGGACGCCCTCGTGCCGGGGGGTCACGTACTCGACGGGGGAGACGCCCGGGGGAAGGACCGCGTCGGGCGTCAGCGCGCCCTCGGAGTCGTCGGCCTCGATCCGGAAGGGTTCGGTCTCCTCAGGCGCCTCGGCGTCGTCCTGGGGGCCGGGGTAGACGGGGATGCCGTCGGGGTCGGTGTCGGCGTACGCCGGGGAGGGGGTGTCCGGGACCGGCGGGGGCGGCACCGCGCCACGGGTGTCCACCTCGGGAGCACCCGCCCCGGCGACCAGATGCCCTGGAGCGGCCTCCGGTGGGGGCTCGTCCCTGGTGTCCTCCCGGGGCGGCTCCGGGGCGGGAGGCGCCTCCTCGGCCGCCGCCTGGACCTCGGGCTCGGCGTCGGGTTCGTCCTCGGCCTGCGGTTCGGGGACGGGCTCGTCGGCCTGGGTCTCCGGCTCCGGGTCGTCCTCGACGTCGTCGTCCGGGGTGGCCGCCCACCACGGCTTGTCGGGGCCGAACAGCGGCACGGCGAAGGAGGGCGCCGCCCGCTCGGTCTCCGCGGCGGGCGCGCCGGCCTGCCCGAAGCTGGGCGGGGCCGGCGTCGTCGGCGCGCCGTCCGTGGCGGGGGACGCCGAGTCCACCGCGGACTCGGAGGTCTCCTCAGGTCCAGACATAGCCAAACAGGGTATTCGCCGCGATCAGCTCGTGAGGGGTTTGCCTTCGATTCCCCGGTAGTGCAGCGCCCTGCTGAGGTTGCTGCCGAGGATGACCTGCTGCTGGAACGTCGAGACCGCCTTGTGGTACTTCGACGCGATGGACTTGCCGTCGGGCCGCTGCACCCACGTCATGATCAGGTAGTGCCCGCGGACGAACGTGGTGCCCAGCGCGACGCCCTTGCCGATCTTCTTGGTGACGCCGGTCCCGGCGAGCGGCTCGAGGTGGGCGTCCCGGCCCGCCCCGGCCTTGTCGGCGGCGCGGGCGGCGCTCTCGCTCCGCAGGTTCAGCACGCCGACGGTGCCGATGAGCTTGCCGTCCGAGCGCGCGAACGTGGCCCGCAGCACCTGGGCGCAGCCGCCCTTCTTGAGGGCCGACTCCAGCTTCTCGCCCCGGACGGTCCTGGTGCAGCTCTTGTCGTGCTTCCACGCCGTCCGGACGTACTTGGTGCCCTTGCTGGTGAACGAGCCGTTCCCGAAGACCTCCTTGAGGGTCAGCGGGTTCGGGTCGGTGGTGCGGCTCCGCAGCTTGACGTTCAGACGTACCGGCGCCTGCGTGGGCACGGGGGCGGCCTTCCGCGTCGGCGAGACGGCGGCCTTGGGCTTCTCCTTCTCCCCGTCGCCGGTGAGCATCGAGGACACGGTGTACCCGGCGCCCACGAGGGCCACCCCGGCGACGACCGCGCCGCCGATCAGCAGCGGCTTGTTACGCCGCCCGCCCCCGCCGGAGGCCGCCGGAACGTCCTGCGGCTGCTCGTACGACACCGGGCCGGGTGGCGGGTACGCGTCCGCCGGGACCTGCCCGAAACCACCCTCGGCGGACCCGCCGCCGAAGCCCTCGGCCGGCGGCGTCCCGAACGACCCGGGCGCGAAGTGCTCGCCCTGCGGAGCGCCGAAGTCGCCGGGAGCGAACTGTTCGCCCGGGGGCGGTCCGAACGGGCCGGGCTCCTGTGCGGGCGGCGGGCCGAACGGCTCGCCCGGAGCCTGGGCGAACGTGCCTGGCGCGGGCTGCTCACCGGGCGCGCCGGGCGCGGGGAACGGGTCGGCGAGGCCGAAGGAGCCGGGGGCCTGTGGCCGGTCCGCGTCGGCGTCGGCGGAGTCGAAGGACTCGCCGGGACGCGCGGCGAACGCTCCGGGAGGAGGCGGAGCGAACGGAGAGCCGTCCGTGGGCGGCACCTCCGGGGGGTGGCCGCCGGATCTGTCGTGATCACCCGGGTAACCCATGACTTGGACCTTACCGTTCCATTTGCGTGGTTCTGGACCTCGTCAGGGCACCACGATGGCACGGAACGCGGCCCGGCGAGGCCGGAACGAGCGGGTCAGGGGCGTCGTGCGGGGCACACCTCGGGTCACACCCACCCGAAGTTCTGCGTCCACCAGGGGCCGCCGGAGCCCGTCCGCACGCCGACCCCGAGGGCCTTCAGACCGCAGTTGAGGATGTTGGCGCGGTGGCCGGGGCTGTTCATCCAGCCCTGCACGACGGCCGCGGCGGTGGGGTGGCCCCTGGCGATGTTCTCCGCGCCGGGGCTGGGATATCCGGCCGCCTTGATGCGGTCGGCGAAGGTGTCCCCGTTGGGGGAGGTGTGGTCGAAGTAGCCCTTGGCGGCCATGTCGGCGGAGTGCCGCCGCGCGGAGGCCACCAGGCGCTGGTCCACGCGGAGCGCCGAACACCCCGCCTTGGCCCGTTCGGCGTTGGTGAGCCGTACCACGGCGGCCTCCAGACCGGCCGCGCCGGACGGAGGCGCGGAGCCACCACCACCGGGGCCGGACCCGTCGTCGCCGGGCCTGTCCGGCGTGCTGGGCGAGGGGTCGGGCATCCGCAGGCGCTTGAGCGGCGGCGCGGCCTCCTCCGGCGGCTGCTGGGCGTCGCGGGGCGCCGGTCGCCCGGGCGTGCCCGGGGTGGCGGGGTCACCGGGCGCCGTCCGTGCTCCCGCCGCCGCGTCCGTTCCGGAGTCGCCCGCCGAACGGTCGCGCTGGGCCAGGACACGGTCGTCGCCGGAGCCTTCGAACGCGGGCACCACCACGCGGTCGAGGCCGACGCCGGCGCCGACGGCGAGCACCGCGCCGGTCAGGGTCAGGGCGGTGACGAGGGTCCGCC
>DATADI010000583.1:0-23414 GCA_036258615.1 Thermomonospora sp.
CATCACACCCACCTCGTCGCCGCTTCGTGATCACGCACCAGAATCGCCGAGACGGGCACGACAAGGGATCTCTCGGGACGGCCTGTTCCGGTCACGACGTAACCGGCTCCGAGGCGTTACCTGAGGGACTGCAGCAGACCCCGGACGAGGGGAACCGCGGCGTCCCGGGCCTTGGCGGGGTCGTTTGAGGCGGCGATGGCGAACGACAGCTCGGTGAGCGCCCCGTACACCGCCCCCGCCGCCAGCTCGACGGGATGGGACCCGATCAGGCGCTCCTCACGCAGTTCGCACAGGCTTCTCAGCAGCAGTCCGCCGAGGTGGCGCTGGTCGAGTTCACGCCAGCGTTGCCAGCCGAGGGCGACGGGGCCCTGGATGAGCACGATCTCGCGGTAGTCCCGGTCGCCGCACACGTCGAGAAACGCCTCCAGGCCCGCGAGCGCACGGCTCCACGGGTCGGCGGCGGTGTCCATGGCCGTGGCGATCCGCTGCGCGGCCCGGTCCTCCAGTTCCTCGAAGACGGCCTCGAAGAGTCCCTTCTTGCCGTTGAAGTGGTGGTACAGCGCACCGCGGGTCAGCCCGGCGGCCCGTACCAGCTCCTCGGCCGAGACGTCGGTGTGGCCGCGCTCGGCGAAGAACCGCAGCCCCGTGTCCAGCAGGGCGCGGCGGGTGCTCTCGGCGTACTGCTCCCGCCGAGTCTTGACGGATCCCATGCGCCATGGATATCACATACACATTGCATGTCAGATGCACCTTGTATGGGAGGCGGCATGGACGTCGTGGTGGTGGGCGCGGGTGTCGCGGGGCTGGTCGCGGCGCGGGACCTCGTCCGGGCGGGGCACGACGCGGTCGTCGTGGAGGCGCGGGACCGGGTGGGCGGGCGGCTGCTGAACGGCGCGCTTCCGGGCGGCGCCCCCATCGAGGTCGGCGGTCAGTGGGTGGGCCCCGGCCAGGACCGGATCCTCGCCCTCATCGACGAACTCGGGCTGGAGACGTACCCGACCTATGACGAGGGGCGGCACGTCACCGAGCTCGCTGGGGAGCGCAGCCTCCACACCGGCCGCATCCCTCGGCTGTCCCCGCTGACGCTCGCCGACATCCAGCAGGGCCAATGGCGTCTGGACCGGCTGGCGCGGAGGGTGCCGACGCAGGAGCCGTGGCGGGCGGCGGACGCCGCGCGCCTCGACGGCGAGACCTTCGCCACCTGGATTCGGCGGACCCTGCGCACGCGCGGCGGGCGTTCGTTCATGAGGGTGGCGACCCAGGCGGTCTTCTCCGCCGAACCGGAGGACATGTCCGCGTTGTGGGCGGCCTTCTACGTCGGTGCCGCCGGTGGGTTCGACGCGCTGGTCAACACAGGCGGTGGCGCACAGCAGGACCGCATCATGGGTGGGTCGCAGCGGATCGCCCTCAAACTCGCCGAGCACCTCGGCGACCGTGTGCGGACGGGCCTGCCGGTGACCGAGGTCGAGTGGGAGGACGGCTCGGTGCTGGTGCGTGCGGGTGACGTGCGGATCCGGGCGCGCCGTGCCGTCATCGCCGTCCCGCCCCCGCTCACCACCGGGATGCGGTTCAGCCCGGGGCTTCCCGGTGACCGCGACCAGCTCGTCCAGCGCATGCCCATGGGACGCGTCATCAAGGTCAACGTCGTCTACGACGCACCGTTCTGGCGGGACGCGGGGTTCAGCGGGCAGGCGGTGAGCGACCGGCGGGCCCTCGGCGTGGTCTTCGACAACACGCCGCCCGGTGGGGAGCCGGGAGTCCTGGTCGGTTTCCTGGAGGGGCGGCACGCCGACGTGGCGGCGCGGCTGTCCGCCGATGACCGCCGCAGGCAGGTGCTCGCCGACCTCGCCGGGTATTTCGGCCCGCCCGCACGCGACCCGATCGCCTACATCGAACGGGACTGGGCCGCCGAGGAGTACTCGCGCGGCTGCTACGGCGCGTTCGCCACGCCGGGTGCGCTCACGCGTTTCGGTCCGGCCCTGCGGCGACCGGTGGGCCCCATCCACTGGGCGGGCACCGAGACGGCGACCGGGTGGGCGGGGTACATCGACGGCGCGGTGGAGTCCGGGCAGCGCGCCGCCGGGGAGATCATCCGGTCGCTGGCGCAGGACGCCTAGGCGTGGCTATGGTTCTGGTGTGGCCGACCTGCCGATGATGCGGCGATTTATCCGCCCCTGGCCCTCACCGGGCGCCGGGGGTGTCGTCGTGCCACCCGATCCGCGCTGACCGCCTGCCGGAGTGAGCCCACGGGCCAGGGGACCTCGAGACCCGATCCCTCCAGCTCGCTCAGGAGTCAGCCATGTCCTCCGTCCTCACCTCCGACCGGCTCGCCGACGACCTCGCGGTCCGCGACCTCACCGACCCCGCCGAGGGCCCGCACGCGATCCAGCTCATCGTGGAACGCGCCGTCACCGCCCTCGCCGACCGGTGGCGCTGCGAGGTCCGCTGGTGCCGTGGATCGCGGGTCGTCACCATCGCCGACAACTACGACCACCTCGGCTACGACCCGGCGGACGTCACCCGCGACGCCCGCTACACCCGCTACGTGGACGAGCGGCGTCTGCTGCGCAGCCACTCCAGCGCGATGATCCCCGGGGCGCTGCGCGCGCTGGCCGCCGAGCCGGCGGACGACGTCCTGCTGGTCTGCCCCGGCGTGGTGTACCGCCGCGACGCCATCGACCGGCTGCACAGCGGCACGCCCCACCAGCTCGACCTGTGGCGCGTCACCCGGCGGGTGCCGCCGATGGGCGACGACGACCTCGGCGCGATGGTCGGCACGCTGGTGAACGCGCTGCTGCCCGGGGCGGCCGAACGACGCGAGCCGCGGGTCCACCCGTACACGCTCAACGGCCTCCAGGTGGACGTGCGGCACGACGGCGAGTGGATCGAGATCGCCGAGTGCGGCCTGGCCCATCCGGACGTCCTGGCTCGCGCGGGCCTGGACGCCACGTGGAGCGGTCTCGCCCTCGGCATGGGGCTCGATCGGATGCTCATGCTGGTCAAGGGCGTTCCGGACATCCGGTTGCTGCGCTCGACGGCGCCGGGTGTCGCCGAGCAGATGCGGGACCTGGCGCCGTACCGTCCGGTGTCGTCCATGCCGCCGATCCGCCGTGACCTGTCCCTCGTCGTGGAGGCCGACGACCTCGCCGAGGACCTGGGGGACCGGGTGCGGGACGCGCTCGGCGAGGACGCCGACTGCGTGGAGTCGGTGACCGTCGTGCAGGAGACGCCGTGCGCCGCGCTGCCGCCGCACGTCACCGAACGCCTGGGTGCCCGCGCCGACCAGAAGAACGTGCTGGTCAGAATCATCCTGCGAGACCTGCACAGGACGCTGTCCGACCCGGAGGCCAACGTCCTCCGCGACCGCATCTACGCCGCGCTGCACCGGGGCACCGTCCACCAGTGGGCGGCTAGTAGGCCACGGTGAACCTGGCCCGGCGGTGCCGGGGGCGTTCGGCCTCGTCCAGGAGGGCCACCGCGAGATCCTCCATCGAGATCTCCGAGGTGCCGTCGGCGTCCACCAGCAGCTCGTCGCGCCCGAGCCGGAAGACGCCGGTGCGCCGCCCCGGTCGCAGCAGCGCGGGCGGGCTCAGGTACGTCCAGTCGGCGGCGGTGTCGGCCTGGCAGGCCGCGTGCTGGTCGGCGCAGGCCAGCGCGATGGCCCGGTATTCCGGGGACATATAGCGGGGGTCGTCGACGACGGTGACGCCGCCGGTCCCGGGGACGACGAGGCTGGCGGCGCCGCCGACGAGCAGCAGCCGGGTCCCCGTCCTGGCGGTTCCGGCCAGCAGGGTCCGCGCGGTGACGACCAGGTCGGGCTCGCTGCCGGGCAGGGGGCGGGTCGCGCTGATCACGACGTCCTGGCCGGTGCTCAGCGCGACCACGTCGGCGAGGTCGGCGGCGTTCCCGAGGCGGGGCTCGGCACCGGCGGGCAGCTCGGCGAGGCGGCGGGGGTCGCGGACGGCGGCGGTGACCTGGTGGCCCCGGGACACGGCCTCGGCCACCACCCGGGTACCGACGCCGCCCGCGGCTCCGAACACGATGATGCGCATGGTCTCGTACTCCTTCGTTCAGCGGGTGGATGCGGCGGGGACGGGGGTCTGCGGGGCGGCCGGCCGGGCCACCCGGGTCTGCGCGGCGACCAGGGCGGCGAGGACGATCACCGCACCGGCGACCTGGGCGACGGTGAGCCGCTGCCCGAGGACCAGCCAGCCCAGTGCCGTGGCGACCAGGGGGCTGAGCAGGCCCAGGAAGGTGACCTGGGTGGGCGACAGCGCGGCGATCCCGCGGAACCACAGCGCGTAGGCCAGTGCGGCCCCGATGACGGACAGGTAGGCGTAGCCCGCGAGGTTGGCCGGGGTCAGCGAGGAAGGCGGCGGGCCCTCGACCAGAAGGGCGACCGGCAGCAGCACCAGCCCGCCCGCGACGAGTTGCCAGCCCGTGGTCGCCAGCAGGGGGGCGGGCGACGGCCAGCGCTTGCTGAGCACGACCCCGGCCGCCATGACCACCGCGCCGCCGAGCGCGGCGGCGATCCCGATCCCGTCCAGGCGGGAGTCGGCGCGCAGCACCAGCAGGCTCACCCCGGCCACTCCGGCGACGCCGGCGAGCGCCGTGCGCAGGGTGAACCGTTCGCCGAGCAGGACGACCGCGAACCCGGCGGCCACCAGCGGCTGGATCGCGCCCACGGTGGCCGCGACCCCGCCGGGCAGCCGGTAGGCGGCCACGAAGAGCAGCGCGAGGAACACGCCGATGTTGAGGGTGCCGAGCACCGCCGCGCGCCACCACCAGTCGCCGCGCGGCAGCCGCCGGGTGAGGGCGACGAGCAGCAGCCCGGCGGGCAGCGCGCGGAGCACCGCGGCGAGCAGCGGACGGCCGGGGGGCAGCAGTTCGGTCGTGACGAGGTACGTGGATCCCCAGAGGGCGGGAGCCAGTGCCGTGACCGGCACGATCCCGCGTGGTTTGTTTAGCACTAAGCCAAAGTAACTCAGCGCTAAGATATCCGTCGAGGTGAGGTATCTCACCACTAAGACAGTCGGCTAGGCTGGCGGGGTGGCAGACCACGTCGACCGCGTACTGGAGCAGTGGGCCCGGGAACGTCCCGACCTCGACGCCTCGCCGATGGGGGTCATCGGCCGCCTGACGCGGCTGGCCCGGCTGATCGACACCGAGCTGGGCCGCACGTTCGCCGCGCACGGCCTCGACCGGGCGTCCTTCGACGTGCTCGCCACCCTGCGCCGCAGCGGGCCGCCCTACCGGCTGACCCCGACCGAGCTGACCCGGTCGTCCATGGTCACCTCGGGGGCCGTCACCCAGCGTCTCGACCGGCTCGAGGCACGCGGCCTCGTCACCCGCACCCCCCGGGAGTCCGACGGCCGCGGCGTGTACGTCGCCCTGACCGCCGAGGGCCGGGAGCTGATCGACGAAACCCTCCCCGACCACCTCGCCACCGAGAACCGGGTCCTCGCCGCACTCACCCGCGAGCGCCGCGACGCCCTCGCCACCACGCTCCGCGACCTCCTGGAGTCACTCGGCGACACCGACCGCTCCTTCCCGGCCTGACGGAACGCCGAGCCGTGCGCCGAGCCCGTCGGCGGCCTTCGGCATGCCTCCCGAGCGGTTCCCGAAAGCGGGCTGAGTGTGAACCGAGCGAGGCGGGCGCGACGGTGATGGGGCAACCGCGAAAGGAGCTTCCAGGATGTCCGGGAACGAGACGTTGCGCGTGGCGATCATCATCGGGAGTACCCGCCAGGACCGGTTCGGGCCGACTCCGGCGGCCTGGTTCGCCGAGCGGGCCCGCAGGCGAAGCGACCTGCAGGTCGATCTCATCGATCTGCGTGAGGCCGGGCTGCCGGTCGTCCTCGGGGGCGACGACCCGGCGGCACCCGCCCCGGAGCCGGTACGGGCACTGGCGCCCAGGATCGCGGGGGCCGACGCCTTCGTGATCGTCACCCCCGTCTACAACCACGGGTACCCCGCCTCGCTGAAGAACGCCATCGACTGGTACTTCGAGGAGTGGAGCGCCAAGCCCGTCGGGTTCGTCTCCTACGGAGGCAGGGGCGGCGGCCTGCACGCCGTCGAGCAACTCCGCCAGGTCTTCGCCGAGGTGCACGCCACCACGATCCGCAACACCGTCAGCTTCGCCGACCACTGGGACCAGTTCGACGAGCAGGGCATGCCCCGCGACCGCGTGGGGGCCGACGGCGCGGCCGCGTCGATGCTCGACCAGCTCATCTGGTGGGCCCGCGCACTTCGCGAGGCCCGAACCAAGGAGCCCTACAAGGTCTGATCGGGCGCTGCCCCGCCTGCTCACCGACCAGGGCCGAGCCCGGCCCGCCGCAGGCATGGGCCCTGGTCGTCGTCCTGGTTCGCGCTTCCCCAAGGGACCCTGTCATGTCATCCGCATCGGATACCTTCTCCCGCCGCCGGGCGGGAACACGGGAGTGGATCGGCCTGGCCGTCGTGGCCCTGCCGGTGCTCGTCGTCTCGTTCGACCTGACCGCCCTGCACCTGGCGCTGCCGCACCTGGCCGCGGACCTCGCTCCCAGCGGCGCGCAGCAGCTGTGGGTCCTCGACATCTACGGCTTCGTGACCGCCGGCTTCCTGATCACCATGGGAACGCTGGGGGACCGGATCGGCCGCCGGAGACTGCTGCTGGCGGGGGGCGCCGCCTTCGGCGTCCTCTCGGTGGCCGCGGCCTACTCCAGCAGCGCCGAGATGCTGATCGTCACCCGTGCGCTGCTGGGGGTCGCCGGGGCCACCCTGGCGCCCTCCACCCTGGCGTTGATCAGCAACATGTTCCACGACCCCCGGCAACGCGGCCTGGCGATCGGGGTCTGGGGCAGCTGTTTCGCCGCCGGCGGGGCCGTCGGACCGGTGGTGAGCGGCGTCCTGCTGGAATGGTTCTGGTGGGGCTCGGTCCTTCTGCTGGGCGTTCCCGTCATGGTCGTGGTGCTCATCGCGGGGCCGCTGCTGCTGCCCGAGTTCCGCGCCTCCGACCCCGGCCGCCTGGATCTGCCCAGTGTCCTGCTCTCCCTGGCCGGGATCCTGCCGTTGGTCTACGCGCTGAAGACCGCCGCGGCGGAGGGCTGGCAGCCGTCCGTCCTGGCCGCGCTCCTGGCCGGCCTGGCGTGCGGCGCCGTGTTCGTCGGCCGCCAGCGCACGCTCGACGACCCACTGATCGACCTGCGGCTGTTCCGGCACCGGGTGCTCGGTGTGGGGCTGGGGGGCATGCTGGCGGGGCAGGTGGTGCTGACCGGCTTCATCCTCGTGTTCACCCAGTACCTCCAGCTGGCCCAGGGGCTGTCCCCCCTCCACGCGGGTCTGTGGATGGTGCCCTTCGCCTCCGTCAACGTCCTCGGCTCGATGGGCGCACCGGTGCTGGCGTCCCGGCTCGGACCCGGGCGGGCCATCGCCGCCGGACTGGTGGTCATGGCCCTGGGCTTGGTGACGTTCACGCTGGCCCAGGATCGGCCCGAGGCAGGGCCCGGTCTGGCGGTGGCGGGCGCGATGCTGGTGTCCCTCGGTGTGGGTCCCCTGCTGATCCTGGTGACCGACATGGTCGTCGGCGCGGCCCCCAGGGACAGGAGCGGTGCCGCCTCCTCCCTGTCGGAGACGTTCGCCGAAGTCGGGATGGCGCTGGGGGTGGCCGCGTTGGGTGCGCTGGTGACCGCGGTGTACCGCGGCTCGGTGGCCGACGAGGTCCCTCCCGGCGCGCCCGCCCCGGTCACCGAGGCGATGCGCGACAGCCTCGCCGGTGCCGTCGCTGAATCGCGGGGCCTTCCCGCGGACGTGGCCGCCGAGGTGCTGGAGGGGGCCAGGGAGGCGTTCGCGACCGCCTTGTCCGTGGCGGGCTACGCCAGCATCGCGGTCGCCGTCGTGCTGGCCGTGGTCACCTGGGTGTTCCTCAAGCCCGGCACCGGCGCGGATCTCGCCGAAGAGCAGGTGAAGGAGAACGAGCCGGGGGCGGTCGGGTAGGGAGCGTCTATCGGGCTTCTGTCTCGAGGCCTTCGGCTCGGCCGCGGCTGAACTCGCACGCGTAGGTGTCGTCTCCGAGGGCGGCCCGCGCGGCGGCGGCGATGCGGTCGACGTCCCCGCGTTCGGGTGGTGGCAGCGGCGCTCCGGCCCTGTCGCGGGCGGCGTCGGCCGCTCCCAGCAGGCGCGCGGCCTCGCGGTGCCGCCCGGCCAGCGCATGGGCGCCCGCGAGCCCTTCCAACGCGAGCGCGCCCGCACGCGGGTCGCCCGTTCGGCGGGCCGCGGCGAGACCGTCCAGGTGCAGGCGGAGGGCGGTCTCGGCCTCGCCCCGCAGCTCGGCGGCGAACCCGAGTTCGGCGAGCAGCAGCGCCAGGCCGGGCTGCCAGTCGACCTCCACGCACCAGCTCGTCCACGGGCGCAGGAGCCGCTCGGCCTCGTCGAGGCGGCCCTGTCGCCTGGCGCTGAGCGCGAGCCCGAGGCAGGCGAACAGCTCGGCGGATCTGTCGCCCTGTTCCAGGGCCAGCCGGCGGGCACGCTCGTGCAGTTCGTCGGCCGCGCGATGGTCGCCGGTCAGCAGAGCGGTACGGCCCATCCGGGAGATGGCCCCGGCGATCGCCGCCGGGAGCCCGAGCTGCTCGGCCAGCCGCAGGCTCTCCTCGTTCAGCCGCCGGGCCCGCCTGTAGTCGCCGGAGATCTCCGCCGACACGGTCAGCGCGTCGAGGGCGTACAGGCGGCCCCAGGAGTCCCGCAGGTCCTCGAACCGGGCGAGGCTCTCCCCACCGTTGCGCGCCAGCGACTCCAGGTCGCCCCGGGCGACCGCCTGATGCGCCCGGGTGGCCAGTGCCGCCGCCACGCCCCACGCGTCCCCGGCCGCGCGGAACCCGGACAGCGCTCGATCGACCAGGTCCTCGCTTTCCTTCTGGTCGCCCGAACCGAACAGCGCGTAGGCCAGGAACCACTGCGACCAGGATCGCCCGGACGGATCGTCGGCCTCGTCGAAACCCTCCAGAGCCGCCCGGCACTGCCGGGCCGGGTCTGCGGCGGCGCCGCGCAGCACGGCGAAACCGGCCCGCCACGCCACCACCCGCGCCGTGAGACGCGCGGGCGCGACCTCGGGGAGGGCGAGCGCGCACTCCATGGACCGCAGGGCCTCCGCCCATCGGCCGCGCAGGAACCAGTACCACCCCAGCGCGTCCACGAGACGCAGCGCGTCCTCGGCGAGACCTTCGCGGACCGTCCCGTCGAGCGCGACGCGCAGGTTGGCGGCCTCGGCGTCAAGGCGGTACGCCCACTCGGACTGGTCAGGGCCGCGCAGCCTGCGGGCGGCGGCTTCGGCCAGTTCCGTGTACCAGTGCGCGTGACGCCGACGCAGGCAGGCCAGTTCGCCCGCCTCCCGCAGGCGCTCGACGCCGTACTCGGCGACCGACTCCAGCAGCCGGTACCGTACGCCCCCGTGGTCGTCCGGTACGGCCACCACCAAGGAGCGGTCGACCAGGCGGGCCAGAAGCGCGGCCACCTCCCCGGCCCGTAGCGGAGGCTCAGAGCAGACGGCTTCGGTGGCCTCCAGGGTGAAGCACTCCCCGAACACCGCCACCCGGCGGAAGAGCACACGCTCGTCGGGGCCCAGGAGATCCCAGCTCCAGTCCATCACCGCCCGGAGCGTCTGCTGACGGGACGGCGCACCGCGCAATCCGGACGCCAGCAGCCGGAACCGGTCATCGAGCCGGGACAGCACCCCGCGCACCCCCAGGGCCCGCACCCGGGTCGCGGCCAGCTCCAGCGCCAGGGGGACACCGTCCAGCCGACGGCAGAGCCGCGCGACGTCCTCGGCGTTCCCGGAGTCCAGAGCGAACCCCGGAGCGGCCGCCGCCGCCCGCGCCACGAACAACCGCACCGCTCCCGACCGTGCCACCACCGCCGGATCCGCGTCGTGTTCCGGATCGGGCAACGCGAGCGGAGGAACGGTCCACACCACCTCACCGGGATGCCCGAGCGGCTCGCGGCTCGTCGCCAGCACCCGCACCTCGGGTGCGGCGCGCAGCAACGTTCCGACGAGGTCGGCCACCTGGCCCACGATGTGCTCACAGTTGTCCAGGACCAGCAGCATCCGCCGTGCGCGCAGCGCCGCCACGAGCCGGTCGAGTTCGTCGCCCTGCGACGCGGACCGCGCCACCGGTGAGAAACCGGCGTCGTCCCGCACACCGAGGACCGCCGCCACCCGCTCCACGGCCCCGCCCGGCACCGCCGCACCCGCCAGCTCCACCAGCCAGACCCCGTCACGGCACGAGCCGAGCAGATGCCTGGCGGTCTCCACCGCCAGCCGGGTCTTGCCGACGCCGCCGGGGCCGGTGAGCGTCACCAGGCGGCTCGACTCCACCAGCCGCCGCACCTCGTCGACCTGTCCGTCCCTTCCGACCAGTGCGGTGAACGGCTCAGGGACGTTGGTCGCGGGGCTCGGCGCGCCGGGCGGAGGGCGCTGTTCCAGCATCGACTGGTACAGCGCGACGATGCCCGGCTCGGGGTCCACGCCGAGTTCCTCGCGCAGGTGTGCGCGCAGTTCGTGGAAGCCGTTCAGCGCCTCGCTCTGCCGTCCCAGGTGGTAGAGGGCGCGCATGTGCGCGGCGCGCATCCGCTCCCGTGCGGGCCAGCGGCGCACCAGGCCGCTCAGCTCGCCGACCACGGCACGGTACTCGCCGGACTCCAACCACGCCTCCGCGCGGTCCTCCAGAGCGAGCAGCCGCTCCTCCTCCAACCGGGCGGCCTCCGCGCGGGTGAACTCCTCGTCCGCGAAGTCGGCATAGGCCGGTCCACGCCACAGCGCCAGCGCCTCGGTCAGCAGATCCGCGCGGGTCCGCGGATCGGCGGTCCCTCGGGCCTGCCCTGTCAGGCGCTGGAAGCGGTCGGCGTCCACCGCGTCATCGCTCACCCGCAGCAGATAGCCGGGCGGCCGTGACTCCACCAGGGAGCGAGCGCCCCGCTCCGCCTCCTCCAGCGCCCGCCGCAGCTGCCAGACCTTCCGATGCAACGCGGGAACAGGACGGACGGGCGGCTCGTCGCCCCAGATCTCATCGACCAGCCGCTCGACCGCCACCGGACGTCCCCGGCGCGCCAGCAGGACGGCGAGCAGGGTCCGGACCTTGACCTCGGGCACCCGGACCTGTTCCCCGGCCTGCGTCCACACCGTGACCGGACCAAGCACCCCGAATCGCATCGCATCAGGCTATCCAGCCGCGCCCGGCGCTTCCCGCGGGAAAAGGGGATGCCTCGCGGGGGTCCGCCGGGTCATGATCGACGGCATCGGTGACCGGGGGAGGGCGATGGCGGCGCGGCGGGCCGGGATGCGGGAGTGGGCCGGGCTGGCGGTGCTGGCGCTGCCGACGCTGTTGTTGTCGCTGGACCTGTCGGTGCTGCATCTGGCGGTGCCGCAGCTGGGCGCGGACCTGGGGCCGGGTGCGGTCGAGCTGCTGTGGATCATCGATGTCTACGGCTTCATGATCGCCGGTTTCCTGGTGCCGATGGGCACGCTGGGGGACCGGCTCGGGCGTCGCCGGCTGCTGCTGGCCGGGGCGGCGGCGTTCGGCGCCGCGTCGGCCTGCGCGGCCTTCGCCGCCACCCCCGAGGCGCTGATCGCCGCGCGTGCGGCGATGGGGGTCGCCGGGGCCACGCTGATGCCCTCGACGCTGTCGCTGATCGGGACGATGTTCCGCGACCCTCGGCAACGCGGGCTGGCCATCGGTGTGTGGGCGACGACGTTCTCGGCGGGCATGGCGCTGGGCCCGGTGGTGGGTGGCGTGCTGCTGGAGCGGTACTGGTGGGGGTCGGTGTTCCTGCTCGGGGTGCCGGTCATGGCGGTGCTGCTGGTGGCCGCGCCGTTGCTGTTGCCGGAGCACCGGACCGCGAGCGCCGGGCGGATCGACGCCCTGAGCGTGGTGTTGGCGCTGGCGACGATGCTCCCGGTCACCTACGGCTTCAAGGAGCTTCCCGTCACCGGGCCCCGGCTCGGGGCGGTGGGGGCGATCGCGGCGGGGGTGCTCGCCGGGGTGCTGTTCGTGCGCCGTCAGCGTCGGCTCGCCGACCCGTTGCTGGATCTGAGCCTGTTCGCCGACAGGGCGTTTCGGGGGGCGTTGCCGGTCCTGCTGTTCGGGGCGGCCTCGGCGGGCGGGATCTACCTGTTCGTCACGCAGTACCTGCAACTGGTGGAAGGGCTGTCTCCGCTGGAGTCGGGGTTGTGGCTGGTGCCCGCGGCGGTGGCCCTCGGGGTCGCCTCGCTGGCCGCCCCGATCGTCGCCCGGCGAGTACGGCCCGCATACGTGATCGCCGCGGCCCTGGTGGTGTCGGGTGCCGGTTTCCTCGTCCTGACGCAGGCCGACGCGCGGTCCGGAACGGTGTTCGTGGTGGCCGGTCTGGTGCTCGTCTACGCGGGCGGCAGCCCCACGACGGCGCTGGGCACCGACCTGGTCGTCGGCTCGGCGCCTCCGGAACGGGCGGGGGCGGCCTCGGCCGTGAGCGAGACGAGCACCGAACTGGGCGTGGCCCTCGGCATCGCCGCGCTCGGCAGTGTCGGCACCGCCGTCTACCGTCACCAGGACGCCCAGGGCGACACGCTCGCCGAAGCCGCCGCCACGGCCGAACGGCTGCCGCCCGCGCTCGGCGACGACGTACTCGCGCCGGCACGCGAGGCGTTCACCATGGGGATGAACGCGGCGGCGGCCGTCTGCCTGGCCCTCACGATCGCCCTGGCCGTCCTCGCGGTGAAGGTGCTCGGCCACGTCCGGCCCAGCGGCGACGCCCCGGCGGCTCAGGACGCGGGAACGTCCTGAGCGAGCAGCCTCCGGTAGGCGGCGCAGCGGCCGAGGAGGACGTCATGCGGGCCGACGTCCACCACCCGGCCGTCCTCCAGCAGCACCACCTCGTCGGCGGCGCGCAGGGTGGACGGCCGGTGGGCGACCACCAGGGTGGTTCGTCCGGTACGGGCGGCGTGCATCGCCTGCTCCACGGCCGCCTCGCTCTCGGCGTCCAGGTTGGACACGGCCTCGTCCAGCACGAGGATCGCCGGATCCGCCAGGAGCGCGCGGGTGATGGCGATCCGCTGACGCTGGCCCCCTGAGAGCTGCGCGCCCCGTTCTCCGACGAGGGTGTCGTAAGCGTCCGGTAGCTCGCGGGTGATGAACTCGTGCGCGCAGGCCGTACGCGCGGCGGCCTCCACCTCCTCGTCGGTGGCGTCGGGACGTGCCAGCCGGATGTTGTCCCGCACCGACAAGGCGAACAGGTACGTGTCCTGCGGCACGGAACCCACCAGGGAACGCAGGAACGACCCCGGCAGGTCCCGGACGTCGTGCCCGCCGATGCGGACGGCCCCGGCGGTGACGTCCCACCAGCGCAGCAGCAGCGCGGCGCAGGTGCTCTTGCCCGCACCGGAGTGCCCGGCCAGCGCGACCGTACGGCCCGCCCCGACGGTGAACGACACCTCCCGTACCGCGTCCGGGAGGTCGGGGCCGTACCGGAAGCTCACGGCGTCGAACGTCACCGACGGTTCGACGGCTTCGGACGGCGGTGTGGTGACACGGTCGTCGACGTCGGGCCGGGCGTCGAGGATGTCGGTCAGGCGGCGCGCGGCGGCGGCGATCCCGCCCAGCTCCCGCCATGTGTCCACCAGCGACATCAGGGGCAGGAACGCGAACCCCGCCAGCACCAGCGCGACCGGCAGCCGGTCGGCCGCCAGCCCGCCGGAGCGGATCAGGGCGATCGCGGTCAGCAGCACGGCCAGCAGGCCCAGCGCGGCGATGAGATCCCCGGCGGCCTTCTCGACACCGCCCCGGGAGCGGTGCCCGCGCAGCACGTCGCCGAGCCGGGCGGTCGCGTCGGCCAGCCGTCCGGTCTGCGCGTCCTGGCGGCCGAACGCGACGACCTCGGCGAGGCCCTGCACGCTGTCCACCGTCTCGGCGGCGGCCTCACCGGTCGCCTCCCGCAGCCTGCGGCCGTGGTCGGCGGCGCGCCGCCGCAGCCAGAACGGCACGGTGGCCATCGCGAGGATCGCGGGCAGCAGCGCCACCGCCAGCAGCGGATGCAGCACCGCGGCGGCGGCCAGGCACGCCGCCGGGACCGACAGCGCCACGACCAGCGGGCTGAGGCTGTGGGCGAAGAACAGCTCCAGCGTCTCGATGTCCCCGAGTGCGACAGCGCCCACGTCGCCGGACCGGCGTCGCAGCAGGTACCCGGGGGTCAGCCGCGCGAGCTGCGCGTACGTGCGGTCGCGCAGTTCGGCCAGCACCCGGTACGCCAGGTCGTGGGCGACATAGGACTCCATCCAGGCCGCCAGCACCTTCGGGGCCACCAGGAGGCCCAGGCCGACGAGCCCGGGGACCAGGTCGGCGGGTTCCGCCCCGTCGAAGGCGCGTCCCACGAGGACCGCGCCCAGCAGCGCCGAGGCCAGCCCCAGGCCCTGGTCGGCGAGCCCGGCGGCGATCGCGACGGCGAGCCTGCCGCGATGGGGGCGCAGCAGCTCCACCAGGGCCGACCAGCGCCCGGCTCCGGTCTCCGGTACGGGCATGGCGATCGAGGTCACGCGGCTCCCTCCCGCTGGCGGCCGACGAGCTGGGCGTAGGTGCCACCGGCCGTGACGAGTTCGTCGTGGGTGGCGGCCTCCACGACGCGGCCGTCCGCCAGCACGACGATCCGGTCGGCGTCGCGGACGGTGGACAGCCGGTGGGCGATGACGAGGACCGTCCGGCCGGTGCGGGCCTCGTCGAGGGCGTCGGTGATGGCGCGTTCGGCGGCGACGTCCACGCTGGAGGTGGCCTCGTCCAGGACGAGGATCGGCGCGTCGGCGACCAGGGCGCGGGCGATGGCCAGGCGCTGCCGCTGCCCGCCGGACAACCGCAGGCCCCGTTCGCCGATCAGCGTGTCGTACCCGTCGGGCAGGCCGGTCACGAAGTCGTGGGCGTGGGCGGCGCGGGCGGCGCGTTCCACGTCCTCGCGGGTGGCACCGGCCCGTCCGAAGGCGATGTTGTCGGCGACCGTGCCGTGGAACAGGAACACGTCCTGCGACACCACGGCGATCAGCGAACGCAGCGTCGCCAGCGGCAGGTCGCGGAGGTCGGTGCCGTCGATCGTCACCCGCCCCCGCTGCGGGTCGGCGAACCGCAGCAGCAGCCGGATCAGCGTCGACTTCCCGGCACCCGAGGGCCCCACGATCGCGGTGGTCGTCCCGGCCGTGGCCTCGAACGCGATGTGGTCGGCCGCCGGTCGCGACTGCCCCGGATAGGTGTACGAGACGTCCTCGAACCTGATGACCGGCGGCCCCGCCGTGCGCGGGAGCGCGCGGGTGCCGGTGTCGTTCACGTCGGGCCGGGCCGCCAGCAGCTCGGTGATGCCCTCGGCGGCGGGCAGCGCGGCCTGTCCCGCGTGGAAGGCCGTGACCAGGTCCGTCACCGGGCGGAACGCCTCACGCGACAACAGCAGCACGGCGAAGACCTCCGCGACGGTGAGGTCGCCGGACGCGTGCCGCCAGGCGGCCAGGCCGACCGCGCCCGCGAACCCCAGGGCCGCGAAGAACCCGACGAGCCCTGCGGACGTCGTGGACACCAGCGTGAACCGCAGCGCGGACCGGTAGAACCGCCAGGACCGCTCGCGCAGCCGCCCGCCGAACCGGTCCACGGCCCCCGCCGCCTTGAGGGTGGGCAGGCCCTGCACGGCGTCGAGGTAGTCGGCCCCCAGCCCCTTCCAGCCCGTCCAGAACTCCGCCATCCCCGAGGCCAGCCGGCGGCGGACCAGCCGGGGCGCCAGGACCGCCGGCACGGCGGTGACCGCGACGACCAGCGCGATCACCGGATCGATCACCGCCAGCACCACCGTGACCCCCACCCCGCCCAGCAGCGAGATCGCCGCCTGCGGCAGGAACACGGCCACGTACCGGTCCAGCGCCTCGACCCCGTCCACCAGGACCGCCAGCACAGTCCCCGACCGGCGGCGCGTCACGTAGGCGGGGCCCAGCGTCAGCAGATGCCGGTACAGGTCGATCCGCAGCCGGGCCTTGACCCGCTCCGCGCCCCGCGCCGCCGCCACCTCCCTGGCCCACACCAGGACCGCGCGGACGACCATCAGCCCGGCCACCGCGCAGGCCGCCACGACGACGGCGCCGGTGTCCCCGTCCAGCCCCCGGACCACGGCGTGCGCCGCCAGCAGCCCCTGGCCGATCGCACAGGCGGTGATGGCGGCTCCGGCGGCCACGCTCACGCCCAGCCAGGCCCGGCCCGGCGCGGCCATCGCCAGCAACCGGCGGTTGATCATGCTTCACCTCCACGGCGGGGACTCCGCCGACCTTATTGCGACATATTTGCAATAGCAAGGTCTTTGCATCTTATGGGTGTCGGTAGTCTCCCTCTCGTGGGCCGCGCATCCCTCCGCCCCGTCGACCTGGCACGGGCGGCGGGCGTCTCGACCCAGCAGGTCCGCAACTACGAGGACGCGGGCCTGCTGCCCCCGGCCGCGCGCACCCCGACCGGTCATCGCCGCTACGAGGAACGGCACCGAAGCGCCCTGCTCACCTACCGGGCGCTGGCCGCGGGGTACGGCAGGGACACCGCGCAGGGGGTCATACGGGCCGTGCACGCCGGGGACGTGCCGCGGGCGCTCACGCTCATCGACGCCGCCCACGCCGCCCTCCACGAGGAACGGCGCACCCTCCGCGCGACCGGCGAGGCGCTGGAGGCCGTCGCGGAGCAGGCACCGCCGACGCCCCCGTCCACGAGCATGCGCATCGGTGAGGTGGCCGCCCACCTGGGCGTCCGCACGTCGGCACTACGCGTCTGGGAGGCCGCCGGGCTGCTCTCCCCGGATCGCGCTCCGGGCACCGAACACCGCCGCTACCGCCCCGAGGACGTCCGCGACGCGCAGATGATCCGGATGCTCCGTCAGGGCCGGCACCCGCTGTCCCAGATCCGCGTCATCCTGGACGGCCTGCGCCGCACGGGTGACAGCGCCGCGCTGCGCGAGGCCATCGCCCGCCGCCGGGCCGAACTGGTCCAGCGGTCGGCGGCGATGCTCGAAGGCTCCGCCCACCTGCACCGCTACCTCAACGACGACTGGGGTCAGGGGCGCCAGCGGCGGCGGGGCGTGGCGGTCTCGTAGGGCTGCGGGTCCGGGTAGGTGAGGAGTTCCAGGGTGCTGCCCCAGGGTGTGCGCGTGTACTGGAACCGGTTGCGGCGTCCCGACTCCGGGCCGGGGAGGGGCTTGGGTTCGTCGAGCAGGCGACCGCCCGCGGCGGCCACCCGTCCGGCGGCGGCCTCGAGGTCGTCCACGTAGACCGCGAGGTGCTGCCAGCCCAGGTCGCACGGCAACACCGGCGCGCTCTGCCGGGGCCCGGCGAACTCCATCAGCTCCAGGCCGGGCCCGTGCGGCAGGGCGAGCATCCGCACCGCGATCTCCTGGGTACCGGCGGGCACCCCGAGATGCCGTTCGGTGCCCGGCCCGGCGTTGGGGCCGTCGGCGCGCCGCAGGGTGTCGTACAGCACCTCGGCGTCGAGGGCCTCGCAGAAGAAGTCGGTGGCCGCGTCAAGGTCAGGGACGGTGACGCCGACATGGTCGATGCCGCGTACCCCGCCGCGTTCGTCGCCCATGACCGCACCGGTTCCCCCGACCCCCATGATCATGCTTGGCGTCCCGGCTCAGGACACGTCCCCGAGCGCCCTGCCGAGGTCGGCGACCCCTTCGCTGATGCGGCTGGGGGAGTTGGCGGCGTAGCCGAGGACGAGCCCGGGTCGCGGGGGCGGCCCCTGGTGATGCCAGGACAGCGGCTGCACCTTCACGCCACGGGCGAGCGCCGCCGTGGCGAGGTCCGTGTCGGAGAACCGCCCCGGGAACGTCACCATCAGATGCAGGCCCGCCGCGGCGCCGTGCACCACCGCGCCCGGCAGGTGGGTATGGATCGCGTCGATCATCGCGTCCCGGCGGCTCCGGTGGCGGCGGCGCAGGAACCTCAGATGGCGTTCCATCTCCCCGGACTCCATCAGGCGGGCCAGGACGAGCTGGGGAAGCGCCGCGTTGCCCAGGTCGGCGAACCGCTTGGCGTCCACGAGCGCGTCCCGGTACCTCGGCGGCGGAACGATCCAGCCCACCCGCAGAGCGGGCGCGAGCAGCTTGGACACGCTCCCGGCGTAGCAGACCCGGTCGGTGAGCATCGCCCGCAGCGCCGGGACGGGAGGCCGGTCGTAGCGGTGCTCGGAGTCGTAATCGTCCTCGATGATGAGGCCGCCCGCGTCCGCCCACCGCATCAGCTCCCGGCGTCGCCCGCCGCCCAGGACCACGCCGGTCGGGAACTGGTGCGCGGGAGTCAGCAGCACCGCCGAGGCCCCCGTGGCACGCAGCGCGTCGACCCGGACGCCCTCGTCGTCGACCGGGACCGGCGGAGTGCCCATCCCCCAGTACCGCAGATGCTGCCGGGCCCCCAGCGAGCCGGGCTCCTCCACCGCCACCTCCGGGATGCCGTCGTCACGGAGCACCTGCGCGATCAGCCCGAACGCCTGGGCGGTACCGGCGACGACGATGACCTCGCCGGGATCGACGCCGATCCCACGGTTGCGGGCCAGCCAGCGTGCGACCGCCACTCGCAACGCGGGCGTTCCCCGAGGGTCGCCGTACCCGAAGTCGGCCGCCGCGAGATCGGTGACGACCGACCGTTCGGCGCGCAGCCAGGCCGAACGCGGGAAGGCCGCCAGGTCGGGCACCCCGGGCGACAGGTCGATGCGTGCCGGGGCCGAGCGCAGCGCGTCGAAGACGTCCGCGCCCGGCTCGGCGGCGAACGGCGGCGCTCCGGCGGGTTCGGCGGCCGGACCCGGGGCCGTGTCCGGTGCCGCCAGGGGCGCGGCGACGACGATCGTCCCGGCCCGGCCGCGTCCGGCGACGTGACCGTCCTCGATCAGCCGCCGGTACGCCTCGGTGACCACGCCCCGGGACACGCGCAGCTCGGCGGCGAGCACCCGGGTGGCGGGCAGGCGGCTGCCCACCGGAAGGCGGCCGTCGGCGATCGCCTGCCGGAGCCGTCCCGCCAGCCAGTCGGCCAGCCCGCCCGGCGGCGCTTCGTCGAGCGTGAGCTGCAGGAAGTCCGACCCCACGGTTATGGACCTGTCAGACCCGTCAGCTTTGGATCTGTTCACCGGGCCATTGTGGCGGAAGGCTCGACGGCATGACGATCGACGAGGCCGCGCTGGACGGCCGCTACGTGCACGGATACTCCGACCACGAGGCCCGGCGGCTGGAGGACCAGGCGGACGCCCTGGCGGACCTGCTCCACGCGGGCACCGCCTACCCCGCCGGGAGCCGCGTGCTGGAGGCCGGATGCGGGGTCGGTGCCCAGACCGTCCACCTCCTGGCGTCCAGCCCGGGGATGCACCTGGTCGCGGTGGACGTCTCCGGCGACTCGCTCGCCCAGGCCCGCGCCCGCGTCGCCGCCGAGGCGCCCCGGGGCCGGGTGGAGTGGCACCGCGCCGACCTGTTCGCGCTGCCGTTCGAGGACGCGGCGTTCGACCACGTCTTCGTGTGCTTCGTGCTGGAGCACCTGAAGGATCCGGTGGGGGCGCTGGCCGGGCTGCGGCGGGTGCTGCGGCCGGGCGGGACGATCACCGTGATCGAGGGGGACCACGGGTCGGCGTTCTTCCATCCCGACAGCCCCGACGCCCGCACCGCGATCGGCTGCCAGGTCCGCCTCCAGGCCGCCGCCGGCGGGGACGCGCTGATCGGCAGGCGGCTGCACCCGCTGCTGACGGCCGCCGGATACGAGGCCGTCGTGGTCCGGCCCCGTACCGTCTACGCCGACCGTTCCCGGCCGGAGCTGGTGGCGGGCTTCACCCGTGACACCTTCATCGCCATGGTCGAGTCCGTCCGGGACGACGCGCTGGCGGCCGGGCTCGTGACGCCGGCCGAGTGGGACCGCGGAATCGCCGACCTGCACCGCACGACGGGCCCCGAGGGCACCTTCCACTACACGTTCTTCAAAGGCCACGCCGTCAACCCGCCCGCACGGCCGCGCTGAGCGTCCTCATGGGCGGATGAACCCGCGACCGGATCGTGACCTAGAGTGACGACATGAGCGATCCGGAGACCGAGCGGCTGCTCGAGACGGCGACGCGGCTGTTCGCCGAGCTGGGCTTCGACGGGACCTCGACACGGCTGATCGCGGACGCCGCCGGGGTGGACATGGCCACCCTCCTGGCGCGGGTCGGGACCAAGCCACAGCTCTACCGGGCGGTGATGCGCCGGGCCGACCAGGCCGAGCAGGAGGCCATCCGGGCGGCCATGGCGCTGTTCACGCCGAACCTGGAGGGCGTCCTGATGGTCGCGGACGCCTACCTGGACTTCCACGCCTCGCACCCGCACGTGCTGGCGCTGTGGCTGCACCGCTGGATGGGGGACGCCGCCGACGTGCCGGGCCTGGAGGACCTCTACACCAAGCCGCTGTCGGCGATGGTCGCCAACGCCATCCGCGACATGGTCCCGCCCGACGTCGATCCGGACCACCTGGTGTGGACCGTGGTGTGGTGCGTCTTCGGGTTCCTCAGCGGCGGCATCATCTACTCCGACCCCCAGCGGCCCGCCTTCCCCCGCCCGTGGGGGTACCGCGTCGGGCCGGGGACCGGGGAGTCGCTCGACGAGTTCCGCGCCCACCTGCACACCCTGCTCACCCGCATGTTCGTCCCGTTGGACACCCCACCCGACTGAACGCGTCCGGCGGGTCAGGAGGCCGGGGGCCGGTACCCGGCGGCGCGGGCGGCGGGGGAGACCGCCAGGTAGTCCAGGGCCTTCCGGGTCGAGCACTCCTGCGAGGGGTGGAAGTCGCGGCGCAGGTAGGTGCGGGCGGCGGCCACCATGAACCGGTTGCTCGGGAAGATGCCCCGCCGCACCGCCCGCCGGTAGTCGCGGATCCGGGGCCGCACGCCGTGCAGCGTCGGGTCCTTGGCGCACAGGTAGGCGGCGCCGACGTAGACCGCCAGCGGCAGGGCGACCACGCCGACGAAGAACGCCACGAACCGCCGCCAGTACGCGCCCGACAGGTACTGGTAGACGTCGAAGGCCACCGAGCGGTGCTCCACCTCCTCGGCGCCGTGCCAGCGGAGCAGGTCCATCATGGTCGGGTCGGCGCCCGCCTCGTCGAGCGCGTGGGCGTCCAGGATCCACTGGCCCAGCACGGCGGTGTAGTGCTCGATCCCGGCGATGATCCCGACCCGCAGGTTCAGCCAGCGCCGCCGGGAGATCAGCGGCACCGGGGGCCGGTCCCCGAGCATCGCCTTGAACAGCCACTCGATCCGGCGGGTGAGCGGCCGGGGGTCGAGTCCCTGCGCGAGCATCTGGTTGTCGAGCACGCCCTGGTGGGAGTAGGCGTGCACCGCCTCCTGCCCCATGAACCCCTTGACCTCGCGGCGCAGTTGCTCCTCGCTCTCGTCGATGTACGGCAGCGCCTGCTTGTAGACGCGCACGAACCACCGTTCGCCCGCCGGGAGCAGCAGGTGCAGGGTGTTGATGAAGTGGGTGGCGACCGGCTCTCCGGGGATCCAGTGCAGCGGGGTGTCCGACCAGTCGAACTTCACCCGCCGCGGAACGATGACCGGGTGCCGTTCGTCGAGCCGGGTCATGTCGTGGGCTTCCGTCATGAAACTCTCCGGGTCAGGGCGGGGGGCGCGGCGGAGACCTCCGCCTTCTTCAGGGCCGCCGCCTGGGCGTGGCCCTCGATGTGGTCGACGAGTTCGGCGACGGCGACCGCGACCGTGTCGGCGTGCGCGCGGAGGGAACCCCAGTGCCCGGTGCGCAGCTCCCGCCGCCACAGCCGCCCGGTGTAGCGGGCCAGGTCCCGCGACTGCTCGGGCGACACGAACAGATCCCTGGTCGGCGCGATCACCTGGACCGGCACGTCCGTGCGGGCCGTGCGTCCCGGCCGCAGGAACCGCAGGCCGTTGGCCTTGTAGAGCTTCATGCCGTCCAGGGCGTCCCGGCGCAACGTGGGCGCGGGCGGGTGCTCGATCCGCTCCAGCCGCCCGATGATCCGCGGGAACAGCCGGGCGCCGCCCAGCGACCACACCAGCCGGCCGACCCCGGGGAACGCCCCGCCGAGCAGGTACCAGGAGCGGGCGAACTGCCCGAGCAACTGCCGCAGGTTCCGTGGCGTGGGACGGCGCAGGCGGTCGCGCACCCACTGGCCGAAGTGCTCGATGCACGGGCCGGAGATGGAGGTGAACGAGGCGACGCGACCGGTGAGCCTGCCCCCGGTGACCGCTCCCCAGCCCTGCACCGAACCCCAGTCGTGCCCCACCAGGTGCACCGGCCGGTCCGGCGAGACGGCGTCGGCCACCGCGCGCAGGTCGTCGCTCAGGTTCTCCATGACGTACGCCTTCCTGCGGCGCGGCCGGGACGACGCGCCCGCCCCGCGCACGTCGTACGTCACGACGTGGAACTCGTCGGACAGCAGCCTGGCGACCGGCTCCCAGACCGCCTGGGTGTCGGGATAGCCGTGCACCAGCACCACCGTCGCCCGCCCCCGCGTGCCGTACTCGCGCACGGCCAGGTCCACCGCCCCGGACGTGACGGTGCGCGTCCGGAAGTCACTCATCGGCGTCCGCCTCCGCCGTGGCGGCCCACCGGCGGACGTGCGGCAGGTCGTCGTCCAGCCAGTACGCGTCGTCCTCGGTGACGACGAGCAGTTCCTCGAACTTGGCACCGACGTCGCGGAACCCCAGGTGCGGCTCCACCGCCCACAGGCCCGGGGTCGGGGCGTGCCGCGAGCGCCTGCCGCCGTTCCACAGCGGCGAGCGGCCCTCCATCCGCTCCTTGACCAGGTCGCGGCCGAGGGTCTGCAGTGTGCGCAGGCCGAAGGCCCCGACGACGACGTTGCGGGGCAGGCGGCTGCGCACCCGCCCGACCTGGTGCCCGATGACCCGGCCGGGGTACTTGCGGTGCCGGTTCTCGTAGCCGTCGCGGGCGATGCGCCCGTCCACCTCGGCGTAGATGGCGGCGAACGACCGGCGCTCGCGCACCAGGTCGAGGATGAGCGTCCGGTATCCGGCCAGGTCGGCGACCAGCCTCTCCCAGGCGCGGTTCTCGCCGAGGCATCCGGAGTAGCCGATGTCGGCGGTGTAGCCGTCCATGATGGGGGCGGCGTCCAGCACGTACGGCATGCCCTCCGCCAGCCTGCGGCCGGTGGGCAGGAACTGGTTCGGCAGGTGGACGCCGCGGAACGCGGTGCGGTCGCCGAACCACGCGAACGGCACGTGGAACCAGTCGTCGACGCCGTTGCGCACCAGCCACCGGCGCATCCGCCGCGCCGCCTCCCGCTCCGTCACGCCCGGTTCCAGACCGGCCGCGACCTCCTCCGCGCACTTGTACGCCAGGGACTGCACCCTGCGGTGCCGCTCAAGGTCGACCGCCACGTCGCACGCTCCACTCCGGCCCGTCAATTG
>DATADI010000584.1:0-9940 GCA_036258615.1 Thermomonospora sp.
CACCGCGGGGCCGGTGACGCGGGTTCGGCGGCGGACGGCCATCGATGATGGTGGACTGGACCGTGACGGCCTGCTTCTTCCCAAGCTGGGAGTGATCATGGATACCGACGAGCACGGGCTGGCGGTCGGGTCGGCGGGCCGGGCCGCCCTCGCGCACTACGACACCGCGATCGACGACCTGCTGCACTTCCGCGCCGAGGTCGTGGCCGGGACGGACGCGGCCCTGGCGGAGGACCCCGCCTTCCCGATGGCCAACGTCCTGTCGGCCTACCTCGGGCTGCTGACCACCGAACCCGACGACGCGCGCGCCGCCGCCGAGCGGTTCCGGCGGTTCCGTTCCCTGGTGGACGACGCGCGCCTGCTGCCCCGGGAACGGGCGCACGTCGCGGCGGTCGAGCGCCTGCTGCACGGTGACCTGCCGGGCTGCGGGGCCGTCCTGACGCGGATCGGCGAGGAGTACCCCCGCGACGTGCTGGCGCTGTTCGTCGGCCACCAGATCGACTTCTTCACCGGCGACGCCCGCGCGCTGCGTGACCGGATCGGCGGAGCCCTGACGGCCTGGCACGAGGACGACCGCCATCTCGGCCACCTGCTCGGCATGTACGCGTTCGGGCTGGAGGAGGCCGGTCACTACGACCGGTCGGAGGAGGTCGGCCTGCGGGCGGTCGAACTGAACCCCAAGGACGTGTGGGGCATCCACGCCGTCGTGCACACCTACGAGATGCAGGGCCGCTTCCAGGAGGGCATCGCCTACCTGGACGACCGGCTGGCCGACTGGTCGTCCGGCACGTTCTTCAACGTCCACACCTGGTGGCACTACGCGCTGTACGCGCTGGAGGCGGGCGACACCGCGCGGGCGCTGGAGATCTACGACAGCTTCCTGCACGGTCCGCAGGCCACCGAGACGGCGCTGGAGATGCTGGACGCCACGGCGCTGCTGTGGCGGGTGCTGCTGGAGGGCGGCGACGAGAGCGCGCGGTGGGCGGTGCTGGCCGACGCCTGGGCGGCCAGGTCCGGTGAGGCGTTCTACGCGTTCAACGACATGCACGCGGTGATGGCGTTCGTCGGGGCCGGGCGGATCGCCGACGCCGACCGGCTGATCGCCGACCGTGAGGCCTACCTGGAACGCGACCTGCCCGGCGTCGCCAACCAGGCGATGACCGCCCGGGTCGGGTTGCCGGTCTGCCGCGCGCTGGTGGCCTTCGGTCGCGGCGACCACGACGCCGTGGTCGACCTGCTGGGCCCCATCAGGCACCGCGTCAACGAGTTCGGCGGCAGCCACGCCCAGCGCGACGTGGTGCAGAAGACCCTGCTGGAGTCCGCCCTGCGCGCCCGCCGTTTCGACCTGGCCCGCGTCCTGGTCAGCGAACGGATCGGGGTGCGCCCCTCCAGCCCCTTCAACTGGCTCCAGCACGCCAGGCTCGCCGACGCCCTCGGCGACCACGCCGCCGCGACCGCCGCGAGGTCCCGCGCCGCACGCCTGCGCACCGCGTGACCAGGTGCTCCTGGGCCGGAGTCCCGGCGTGAGCCGGGAATCATCATAATGATCAGGGACGTCTGTTCGGCGTTCCCGTGATCGCGACCGACCAGGAGGCTCCATGGCCACCGACCGGCCCACCGGTCCGGCGCTCGCGGGCGAGAGCCGGGCGGAGCAGGCGGCCCGGCAGATCACCGCGCTCGCCGAGGCCGCCGGGCCCGGCGTCCGGCTGGGCACCAAGGGCGAGCTGCGCGCCCGCTGCGGGGTCTCGGTCGGGACGTTCAACGAGTCGCTGCGCCTGCTCCAGGCCCGCGGGGTGATCACCGTCCGTCCCGGGCCCGGCGGCGGGCTGTTCAGCGCCGAGCAGTCGCCGATGGTGCGGCTCGGCAACTCCGTGCTGGCCCTGGACGAGCAGCAGACCGACGTCGCCCAGGCCATCCGGATCCGCGACGCCCTGGACCCGCTGCTCATCGAGGACGCCCTGTGGCACGCGTCCGCCGCCGACATCGCCGACCTGCGGGAGGGGCTGCGCGCGATGCGGGGCGCGGCGGACGCCGGCGACGCCACCGCGTTCGTCCGCACCAACTGGCGGCTGCACGCGCGCATCGCGGCCATCAGCCCCAACACGCTGCTGCGCACGCTCTACACGAGCCTGCTGGAGTTGATCGAGTCGCACACGCTCGCCGTCCGGCCCTCCGGCGATCAGCCCCTCGCCGAGTACGTCGCCGAACGCCTCCGCCTGCACGGTGACCTCATCGACGCTCTCGACCGCCGTGACCGCGCCGAGGCCCTCCGCCTCATCCACGCCCACAACACCACCGCGACCCGGTGAGCGCGGCGTCACCAGAGGTAGAAGCCGTAGCCGTCCTGGATGTACCGGCCTGACTGGTCGAAGAATTCCTCCAGGTGCGCGTCCTCCGGGACGACCTCCTCCAGCGGGGGCCCGTCGGGGCCCAGGCCGTTGCGCCGGTGACGTCCTGGAACACTGCGATCGAACGTCCGGAGCGTCTCCTCCACCCGGCGAGCATGAGCGGTGACCGCCCGACGCCAGCCCTCCTGATCGGGCAGTGGGCGGTCCTCGTCCGGCGACGGCACCGGTTCGGGCAGGGGCACGTGCGGCGGCGGGGGCAGCGCGAACACCTCCGAGCGGGCCTGGAGGAGTCCGGGTTTGCGGGCCCACGCCGCCTCTTCCCGCAGGGTTGCGTGGGCGGCCTCGGTCAGGGCCTGCTGGGTCCGGAAGAGTTCGTGGGCGAGATTCCAGGTGTGCAGCCGATGCCGGTAGTGCCGGTACCGACCGGCGCGGCAGTGCTCGTACCAACGGCGCCACCGGTCGAGCGCGACGGCGGCGGCAGCGGGTGGGAACGTGCTCCACGCCGCGTCACGCCACCGGGGCGGGAACATCGGTTCGCCGCCGATCACCAGCACGCGCCAGCCGATGGTGAAGGAGATGTCGCACAACGCTTCCAGCTCGGTCATCACGGTGGTGAGCCGGGCGCGGGCCTCCGCGTCGTCGGGGCGCGTTCGTGGCGGGTCCACCAGCGGCGATGTGAACCCCAGGACCGCGTAGAGCCGTGCCTGTTCCCGGATGAGCCGACCGAGGAGCCCGGGATCGACCTCCGTGCGCACCCGTGCGGGCACCCAGTCCACACCCACGCCGCCAGCGTAGCGACGCCGTCCCACACCAGGCGGTGGGACGGCGTCGCGGTGAAGGAATCAGGCCAGGTCGGCCAGGACGGCGGCCAGCTCCTTGGGCTTGGACAGCATCGGCCAGTGGCCGGTCGGCAGCTCGCGGTAGGTCCACTCGGGGCCGGTCATCATCGCGAACACCGGGTTGCCGCTGGCGGCGAGCTGCTCCACCACCGCCACCGGGAAGGTGTTCACCACGAGCGTCTTCGGCGTGTCCGGCACCCGCTCGGGCCGGACCAGCGGCTGCGACACCGTTCCGAACGGCTGGGGCGTGGCGCGTTCCCGCAGCTCCGCCAGCCGGGTGGGGGAGAGGTCGGCCAGGTTCTGCGGGTCCTCGGCCGGGTCGAACGGCGGCGGCGGGACCAGCCGCCCCCCGCCCTCCTCGGCGACACGGCGCTCGGTCTCCGCACGCTCCTCGGGGTCGCTGAAGTCGATCTGCGCCATGCCCGACGGCAGCGGCGCGGTGTCCACGTACACCACCCGCGCCAGCCGCTCCGGGATCCGGTCGGCCGCGCCCGTCACCGGCATGTTCGCGCCGCTGTGCCCGACCAGCACCACGTCCCGCAGGTCACGGCCCTCGATGAGGCCGACCAGGTCGTCGACGTGGTCGGCCAGGCCGATCTCGCCCGCCGCCTCGTCCGCACGCTCGGCCAGCCCCGGCAGCGTCACCGGGTGGACGTCGTGCCCGGCGGCGCGCAGTTCGGCCGCCACCTCGTCCCACGCCCACGCGCCGAGCCAGTTGCCGGGGACCAGTACGAAAGTCGCCATCTCAGATCTTCCTTCATCGTCGTTCCGAACCGATGACCTCACGGTATGGTCGATACCGGACAGGATCCGCCCGGATTAAGTGAGTGACCTGTGTCACATCCCACGACCCGTGTGCTGGCGATGCTGGAACTGCTCCAGGCCCACCCGGGCATGGGCGGCGCCGACCTCGCCCGCCGCCTCGGCGTGGACGAGCGCACCGTCCGCCGGTACGCCGCCCGCCTCGACGACCTCGGCGTGCCCGTCGTCGCCGACCGCGGACGGTACGGCGGCTACCGGCTGATGCCCGGGTACAAGCTGCCCCCGCTGATGCTCACCGACGACGAGGCCACCGCCGTGGTCCTCGGGCTGCTGGCGGGCCGCCGCGTCGGACTGCCCGCCGACGCCACCGAGAGCGCCCTCGCCAAGGTCCAGCGGGTGCTGCCCGCCGCGCTCCGCGACCGGGTGCAGGCCCTCCAGGAGACCCTCGGCTTCACCCTCACCGCCCGGAACGCGACCACGCCCGCCACCGACGCGGTCCTCACCCTGGCCGCCGCCGCCCGCGCCCGGCGGCGCGTCCGGCTGCGGTACCGCTCCTGGAAGGGCGACGACAGCGAACGCGACCTGGACACCTACGGGCTGGTGTTCCACTCCGGCCGCTGGTACGTCACCGGCCACGACCACCTCAGCGGCGAGGTCCGCACCTTCCGCGTCGACCGCGTGGTGTCCGCCGAACCGCGCACGCAGACCTACACCGTCCCCGAGGGCACCGACCCGGTCCAGCACGTCACCCGGTCGCTCGCCGCCGTGCCGTACGGCCATGACGTCGAGGTGCTGCTGGAGACCGGCCTCGATGACGCGCGCCGTCGCATCCCGCCGTCCGTCGGGACGCTGACCGCCGCCGACGGGGGAGTGCTGCTGTCGGCCCGAGCCGAGCGCCTGGACGGCATGGCCGGCATGCTCGCCGGTCTCGGCCTGCCCTTCACCGTCCGGCGCCCCGCCGCCCTCCGCACCGCCGTCCGCGACCTCGCCGCCACCCTCCAGACGTACGCCGCCCGTGACGGCGGGCCCGGGTGACGGTCAGGGGGCCAGGCCGGCCTCGCGGGCCCGCAGGATCGCCTGCGTACGGTCGGCGACCTGCAGTTTGCCGAACACGGTGGAGACGTTGTTGCGGACCGTCTTGGGCGACAGGCCCAGCCGCGCCGCGATCTGCCCGTTGGTCAACCCGGCCGCGATCAGTTCCAGCACCTGCCGTTCCCGCTCGGTGAGCTGCGGGAACGGGCGCGTCGCCACACTCGGCGCGTCCATGGACGCCAGCCGCGCGAAGTACGCCGCCACCCGGTCAGCCAGCGCCGGGCCGAAGATGACCTCCCCGCCCGCGACCGCGGTGATGCCCCGCAGGATCTCCTCCTGGTCGGCGCCCTTCACCAGGTAGCCCCGCGCCCCGGCCAGCATCGCCGCGAAGACGCTGTCGTCGTCCTCGTGCATCGTCAGGACCAGCACCCCGGTGCCCGGCCGCCGCGCCACGATGCGGCGGGTGGCCTCGATGCCGTCCAGCCCCGGCATCCGCAGGTCCATCACGACCACCTGCGGGTCCAGCCGGTCGGCCAGCTCGACCGCCTCGGCCCCGTCCGCCGCCGTGCCGACCACCTCCACCTGCCCGGACGAGGTCAGCATCATCCGCAGCCCGTCCCGGTACACCGGATGGTCGTCGGCCACCAGCACCCGCGTCACCGCACACCTCCACGTCCGCCCGCCAGAACCGCCGCCCGCGCGTACGGGATCACCGCGTGGACGCGGGTGCCGCCCGCCTCCCGGGGCGACACCGTGCACCGCCCGCCCAGCTCCTCGGCCCGTTCCCGCATCCCGACCAGCCCCACGCCGGCCGGTGCGCCCGGCGGCACGCCCGCGCCGTCGTCGGTCACCTCGACCTCCAGCCCGTCGCGGTTCGCCGCCAGCCGCACCGCGCAGTGCCGCGCCCCCGAGTGCCGGACGGTGTTCGACAACGCCTCGGCCACGATCCGGTACGCCGCCACCTCCGGCGCGGCGGGCAGCTCCGCCAGGTCGCCCCGGACCTCGACCGTCACCCGCAGGCCCGCCCCGGTGAACTGCTCGGCCTGCCGCCGCACCGCGCCCTCCAGCCCGAACTGGTCCAGCGCCGGGGGCCGCAGGTCGTGCACCAGCCGCCGGACCTCGCCGAGCACCGCCTTGAGATCGCCCCGCACGTCGACCAGGGTCCCGTCGGCCGCCGCCGGATCCCGCGCGGACAGGTTCCGGGCCGTCTCGATCTTCAGCGCCGCCGCGGCCAGCGCGGGCCCCAGCCCGTCGTGCAGGTCCCGCCGCAGCCGCCGCCGCTCCTCCTCGATCCCCGTCACCAGCTGTTCCCTGCTGCGCTGCAGCTCCTCGGTCAGCGCGGTGGCGTGCGCCGCGGCGGCGGCCTGCCGCACCACGTCCGCCAGCAGCCGCTGGTCGGCGTCCGACAGCCACGACCCGGTACGCGGCGCCAGCGCCAGCCGCCCGATCGGCACCTCCCGGTAGGCGAACGGGATCACCACCAGGTCCCGGCGCGCCGCGGCCCGCGTTCCGTGCTGCACGGCCAGCGTGTGCCCGTCGTTGCGGTCCAGCTCCACCCGCACGTACGGGGAGCCGAACGCCCCCGACAGCACCTTGGCGACCTCCCTGAGCAGGTCCTCCGGGCTGATCGACTCCTCCAGCCGCCGGGCGAGCGCCGACACCACGTCGTACGGCTCACCCCGCCCGACCAGCACCCGGTTGACCCACCGCTGCAACCGCAGCCGCAGCGGCGCGTACAGCACCGCCACCACGCCCGCCGCGGTCACCGCCGCCAAGGGCTCCTGGATGAACGCGCCGACGCTGGTGAACACCGCCACGTCGATGCCGATCACCGCGACCGCCAGCGACCCGTACAGCAGGGTCCGGCCGAGCAGCAGGTCCACGTCGTACAGCCGGTACCGCGCCACCGCCACCAGGACGGCCGCCGCCAGCACGACATGCGAGGCCACCAGCGACAGGTCGCCCACCCACCAGGCCACGGAGGCCGGAGCCCAGCGGTACACCGCGAGGCTCAGGCCCGCGAGCGCCAGTTCGGCGGCCCCGGCCAGCAGCATCCACCGCAGCTGCGCCCGCCGTTCGTGGTCCGAGCGCCGGAACCGGGCCGCGAACGCGGCCAGCGCGGTGACCATCACCAGGCTGAACCCGACCGAGAAGACCAGGTGCGACCGCTCCCACACCCCCTCGGGAAGCGGCACCTCCAGCGGGTCCAGCGGCAGCCCCCGCAGGCCCGGCGTCAGCGGCTCGTTCTGCGAGAAGATCCGCCACGGCACCGTCAGGATGGTCAGCACACCCAGGGCCAGTACCGCCAGCGCCGCCGCGGCGGGCCACCGCCACCGCCGCGACGGCAGCCGGCCGTCGGGGAAGTACAACAGCAGGACGGGGATGATCACGTTGATCATGGGGCCCCACCGCGCCCCCACGAACAGCATCGTCGCCGTCAGCGGCAGGTCACCGTCGTGACGCAGGATCGACAGCGTCGCGTACGCGGCGGCGGCCCCGTCCGCGACCGCCACGGAGCCGCCCACCAGCAGCACCCAGGTCAGCGGATGCCGCGGCATGCGCGTCGCCAGCACCGCCCCGGCCAGCACCAGCGGCAGGCCGGTGAACGACGATCCCCAGTGCGCCCAGTTCAGCGGGTTCGGCGGCTTCCCCGAACCGGTCAGCACGTCCGCCCACACGCCGCCCGCCGTCGCGGCCACGCACAGCACCGTCACCAGCATCGCCAGCGACACCAGGCGCCGGTCGGTCACGCGGACGGGTCGGGGCGGTTTCACCGGCACAGCATCGCATCGCGGACGTCCCGAGGTCGCGGGTACGGCGTCCCGGACCCGACGGGACAAAACGCCTGGTCCGCGGTGGGCCCGTGCCGCCGCCGCTCAGGCGGGAGGGGCGACGTCGGCCATCTCCGCGACCCGCCGGACGTCCACCTCGACGTCGTCGAACAACTCCGCGAAACGCCGCCCCCACTTCACGGCCTCCTCCAGCGAAGCGGCCTGGATGAGCGCGAACCCGGCGATCAGTTCCTTGGTCTCGGTGAACGGCCCGTCGGTCACGGTCTGCTTGCCGTCGGACACCGTGATCCGCGCCGCGCCCTCGGACGTCGGCCGCAGCCCCTCACCGGTCAGCAGCACTCCGGCCTCGGTCGCCTCCTGCATGAACCGGCCCATCGCGGCCATGAACTCCGGCGTCGGGCGGAACAGCTCCGGGCGGCTCTCGTCCAGCTTGTGCATGAGCATGAAACGCATCGCGTGGTCTCCTTCTCGGTGTTCTCCGGGGCGAGCCCCGCTCTCACCAACGCGTCGAACGAGACCCCGCCGGATCGACACGCGGCTCCAGATTTTTTTCAGGACTCGGTCACGGCTCGGGCGCGTTCCATCAGGAGGGTGCGTTCCCGCTCGTTGCGGGTCAGGGAGGCGGCGCGCTCGAACTCGGCGCGGGCCTCCTCGCGACGCCCCAGCTTGACCAGCAGATCCCCGCGAACGCTCGGCAGCAGGTGGTACTCCCGCAACGCGGGCTCGTCCGTCAGCCCGTCCACCAGCGCCAGGCCCACGGCCGGACCCTCGGCCATCGACACCGCCACCGCCCGGTTCAGCTCGACCACCGGTGACGGCGACCGCTCCGCCAGCACGCCGTACAGTCCGGCGATCCGCGCCCAGTCGGTGTCCTCCGGCCTGAGCGCCCTGGCATGGCAGGCGGCGATCGCGGCCTGCACCGTGTACGGGCCGGGCTCGTCGCCGAGCGTTTCCGCCCGTTCCAGCGCGGCCAGGCCCCGGCGGATGAGCAGCCGGTCCCACCGCGAACGGTCCTGGTCCAGCAACAGGATCGGCTCACCGGACGGGCCGGTGCGCGCGGCCGACCGCGACGCCTGGATCTCCATGAGCGCCACCAGGCCGTGCACCTCCGGCTCGTCCGGCACCAGCCCCGCCAGCACCCGGCCCAGCCGCAGCGCCTCCTCGCACAACGCCGGCCGCATCCAGTCGTCGCCCTGGGTCGCCGAGTAGCCCTCGTTGAACACCAGGTAGATGACCTCCAGCACGGACGCCAGCCGCTCGGGGCGCTCACCGGGGCCCGGCACCTCGAACGGCACGCGCGCCTGGGCCAGGGTCCGCTTGGCCCGGACGATCCGCTGCGCCACCGTGGACTCCGGGACCAGGAACGCCCGCGCGATCTCTGTGGTCGTCAGCCCGCCGAGCATCCGCAGCGTCAACGCCACCCGGCCGTGCGGCGGCACCACCGGATGGCAGGCGGTGAACACCAGCCGCAGCAGGTCGTCCTCGATGGGATCCTCGACGAACTCCGGCGCGGGCTCCTGGTCGTGCAGGTCACGGCCGATCTCCTCGATCCTGCGCTCCAGCCGCTGCCGCCGCCGCACCAGGTCGATCGCGCGCCGTTTGCCGACCGCCATCAGCCAGGCTCCCGGATTGCGCGGCACGCCCGTCTCGGGCCACTGCTCCAACGCGGCCACCAGCGCGTCCTGCGCCAGCTCCTCGGCCACCCCGATGTCCCGGACGACCCCGGCGAGGCCCGCGACCACGCGCGCGGCCTCGATGCGCCAGACCGCCTCGACCGCGCGATGCGTCGCCGCCTCCGCCACCCGGCACCTCCCGCACCTCCATGAACCGGCAGGCGATGCTACAGGCCCCCCGTCTCACCGGTGACCGGCTCGATTATGGGGGGCCTGTCGTTCCTCAGATCTCGTCGACGTTCATGGCCCCTTCGTTGGGGCGCCGGGACAGGTCGATGCCGAGCTCCTCGGCGGCGCGGAAGACGTCCTCGTCGGTGTCGCGCATCTCGATGGAGGTGCCGTCAGTGGAGAGGACCTCGACGTTGAGGCACAGCGACTGCATCTCCTTGATCAGCACCTTGAAGGACTCCGGGATGCCCGGCTCCGGGATGTTCTCGCCCTTGACGATGGCCTCGTAGACCTTGACGCGGCCGAGGACGTCGTCGGACTTGATG
>DATADI010000585.1:0-3344 GCA_036258615.1 Thermomonospora sp.
CGACCACGTCCCGGTGGTGGCGATCGTCGGGCAGACGGCGCGGTCGGCGATGGGCGGCCACTACCAGCAGGAGGTGGACCTGCTGTCGCTGTACAAGGACGTCGCCGGCGCGTACGTGCAGATGGCGACGGTGCCCGCGCAGCTGCCCAACCTGATCGACCGGGCGATGCGGATCGCCCTCGCCGAGCGCGCCCCGACCTGCGTGATCATCCCGTCCGACCTGCAGGAGGAGACCTACGAGCCGCCCGCGCACGCGTTCAAGCAGGTTCCCTCGTCGGCGCCGGGCTACGTGCGGCCGATCACCCGGGCCCCCGAGGCCGAGATCGAGCGGGCCGCCGAGGTCATCAACGCCGGGTCGAAGGTGGCCATGCTGGTCGGGCAGGGCGCGCGGGGGGCGCGCCGCGAGGTCATGGAGGTCGCCGACCTGACCGGCGCGGGGGTCGCCAAGGCGCTGCTCGGCAAGGACGTCCTCCCCGACGACCTGCCGTACGTGACCGGCTCGATCGGCCTGCTCGGCTCGCGCCCGTCGTACGAGCTGATGCGGGACTGCGACACGCTGCTGATCGTCGGCTCCAACTTCCCGTACAGCCAGTTCCTCCCGGAGTTCGGGGCGGCCCGTGCGGTGCAGATCGACGTGGACGGCCGGATGATCGGGATGCGGTACCCGACCGAGGTCAACCTGGTCGGCGACGCGGCCGAGACGCTGCGGGCGATGATCCCGTTGCTGCGGCCCAAGCGGGACGACTCCTGGCGGCGCACCGTGGAGGGCAACGTGGCCCGCTGGTGGGACACCGTCGAACGGCAGGCCCACGTCGACGCCGACCCGATCAACCCGATGCTGCTGTTCTGGGAGCTGTCGTCGCGGCTGCCCGACAACGCGATCGTCACCGCCGACTCCGGCTCGGCCGCCAACTGGTACGCCCGGGACCTGAAGTTCCGCGGCGACATGCGCGGCTCCCTGTCCGGCACGCTGGCCACCATGGGCCCCGGCGTCCCGTACGCCATCGGCGCGAAGTTCGTCATGCCGGACCGGCCCGCGATCGCGCTGGTCGGCGACGGCGCGATGCAGATGAACGGGCTCGCCGAGCTGATCACCATCCAGCGGTACCACGCGCGCTGGTCCGACCCGCGGCTGATCGTGGCCGTGCTGCACAACAACGACCTCAACCAGGTCACCTGGGAGCTGCGGGCGATGGGCGGTGCGCCGAAGTTCGAGGAGTCGCAGTCGCTGCCCGACGTGTCGTACGCGGCGTTCGCCCGGTCGCTGGGCCTGGAGGGCATCGAGGTGGACAAGCCGGAGGCGATCGGCCCCGCCTGGGACCGGGCGCTGACCGCCGGGCGGCCCGCGGTGCTGGACGTGCGGGTGGACCCGGACATCCCGCCGATCCCGCCGCACGCCGAGTTCGAGCAGATCAAGGACGTCGCCGAGGCCATCGTCAAGGGCGACCCGGACGCCTGGGGCGTGGCCCGCAAGGGCCTCAAGACCAAGGCGCAGGAGATGTTCGCGCGCGGGCGTTAGGGGCCGTCGCGGCGGAGGCATGACCGGGCGAACGGGGGATGCGCAACAATGGGGGCGCATCTGAGGAGGCCCCTTTGCCCGGCGACGTACGGATCACCGTGACCCGGAGTCTGAGCAAGGACCAGCAGGAGCGGCGGAACAGGCTGGTCGAGGCCGCGCGGGAACTGGCCGAGCGGGGCGGGTACCCGGCGGTGACGATGCACGACGTGGCCGATCTCGCCGGGGTGGCGCGGGCGACGGTGTACCGGTACTTCGCCACCAAGGACCACCTGCTCACCGAGGTCGCCGCCGCCTGGGCCCACACGGTCACCGACGAGACCACCCTCCTGGCCACCGGGGACACCCCGGCCGAGCGGCTCACCGGGCTGCTGGAGCGCATCGTCGAGGTCGCCGCCGCCCACCGGACGCTGACCTCGGCGATCATCCAGGCGGTCACCTCCGACGACCCCAGCGTCGAGGACGCCCGCACGGCGCTGTTCCTGCTGGTCCGCGACCGGCTGGCGCGGGCGATCGGCGACCCGGTGCCCGACCGCGCCGACATCGAGGTGGTGCTCGGCCATGTGCTGCTGGCGGCGCTGGTCTCGCTGACCGCGCTGGGCCGCCCGCTGGAGGAGGTCCGCGGCATGGTCGCCACGGCCGGGCGGCTCATCATGGCCGGGGTCGCGGCCCGCTGACCGGCCCTCCCCGGGCCTGATTGGCCCTCGCCCGGGTGCTCCCAATGGCCCTGTCACCTGGGGCGAGACCGCCGATACCGTACCGAGCCATGACGAATCCGCTGTTGTTCCTGGTGGCCGCCGTCACGTTGGTGGCGATCCCCGGGCCGAACCACCTGTACATCATCACCCGCAGCATCGGGGAGGGGTGGCGCGCCGGGATCGCGTCCGCGCTCGGTGTGGAGGCGGGCACCCTCGTGCACGTCGCCGCCGCCGCGGCCGGGCTGTCGGCGCTCGTGGCGGCCTCCGCGACCGCCTTCGGCATCCTGCGGTACGCGGGCGCGGCCTACCTGGTGTACCTGGCGGTGAAGGCGTTCCGCGGACGCCACGACCACGACGAGCCGGTGCTCACCCCGCAGCGCCCGGCGCGGATCTTCCTGGACGGGCTGCTGGTCAACCTGCTCAACCCGAAGGTCATCCTGTTCTTCCTGGCGTTCCTGCCGCAGTTCGTGGACCCGGACGCCGGGTCGGTGCCCGCGCAGATCGTGGTGCTCGGGCTGGTGACCGCGACGATCGGGCTGGCCTCCGACGTCGTGTACGCGTTCACCGCCGGGCGGCTGGGCGCGTGGATGCGGGCCCGCCCGGCGTTCCGGCGCCGCCAGGCGTACGCCACCGGCGTGGTGTACCTCGGTCTCGGCGCCGCCGCCGCCTTTGCGGGCCCCGGTCCCCGGCGTTCCTGACCGTCCCCAGGGTCCGTATTGAAGGCAGATGACAGAAAACGCCCCCGATTGCGGCGAGTACTGCATAGCGGGGGACCTGCGTGTTCGTCACGATCGTGTCGTGGCGGTCGCGAGGGCCGTTTCCGGTGGGGCTCTCGCGGCCGTCTCTTGTTATGCGGGTGACAAGATGTGGCGTCCAATAGCGCGCCCCGCCGTGAAGTGTGCTGCATCACACAACAGGTAGCGTCCCTGGGGACCCGTGACTGCCGACCCCAGGAGGTACGACCGGTGAGCTCCCCCGCGCAGCATTCCACGCTCCAGCCCTGGACGGGAGTGCCCGGCGAGATAGCCGACCTGTGCCGGCCCTACCTGGCCGACGTGGCCGAGGAGATGATCGCGGAGATCCAGCGCGGGGTGCCCGAGTACTCCTCGTCGAGGGGACGGGCGTACTCG
>DATADI010000586.1:0-13922 GCA_036258615.1 Thermomonospora sp.
GCCGGGCCCGCGCCACGGGCCCGGCCGTACCCGGCAACAGGGGTCAGCGGTTCAGCCGCCGGTAGCGGCGCACCGCCAGCGGCAGGAACACCGCCACGATCACCAGGGGCCACGCCACCGCCAGGAACGTGGCGTGCTGGGCCGCCCAGGAGTCACCGGCCATCCCCGGATTGCCGAACAGCTCCCGGCAGGCCGTCACGGTGGCCGACAGCGGATTCCACTCGGCGATCACCGCGAGCCAGTCCGGCATCTGGGACGGGGACGCGAACGTGTTGGACAGGAACGTCAACGGGAACAGCGGCGCCCACGACGCACCGGCCGCCTCCGGGGTCAGCAACAACCCCAGGTAGATCCCGACCCAGATCAGCGCGAACCGCAACAGCAACAGCAGACCCACCGCCGCCAGCGCCCGCCACGGACCCTGCTGCCAGCCCCAGCCGACCACCAGCCCGCACGCGACCAGGATCACCAGCTCCAGCACCGAGTTGACCATGTCGGCGAAGCTGCGGCCCAGCACCACCCCGGCCCGCGACATCGGCATCGAACGGAACCGGTCGGTCACCCCCCGGGCGGCGTCGGTGGTCACCGCGGTCAGCGTCGCCGCCACTCCGAACACCATCGTCTGCGCGAACATGCCGGGCATCATGAACGCGCGGTAGTCCCCGCCGCCCGCCACCTGCATCGCGCTGCCCAGCACGTACCCGAACAACAGCACCGTCACGATCGGGTACAGCAGCATCGACAGCACCGCCACCGGGTTCCGCACCCAGTGGATCAGATCGCGGCGCGCCACCACCCACCCGTCGGTCAACGCCCACCGCACCTGTTCCGTCACGCCCCGCGGAGCGGGCGGCACCAGCAGCACCATCACGCACCCACCTCCTGCTCCCCGCCCGTGGCCGACGGCGTCCCGCCGGTGGTGCGGTGACCGGTCAGCCGCAGGAACACCTCGTCCAGCGTCGGCCGCCGCAACGCGATGTCCTCCACCGCGATCCCCGCCTCCTCCACGGCCCGCGCCGACTCCACCAGCGCCGACAGCCGGTCACGGACGGGCACGCTGACCCGCCGCGACTCCGGGGAGGTCTCCGGCTCGGCCCCGGCCACCCGCCCCAGCAGCTCCGCCGCCCGGGGCAGGTCGGCCGGGTCGGCGACCATCAGGTCGATCTGGTCGCCGCCGATCCGCGACTTGAGCCGCTCCGGGGTGTCGTCGGCGATCACCCGCCCCCCGTCCAGCACCGTGATCTGGTGGGCCAGCCGGTCGGCCTCCTCCAGGTACTGGGTCGTCAGCAGCACCGTGGTGCCGCCCGCGACCAGACCGCGCACCGCCCGCCACACCTCGTCGCGGTGACGGGGGTCCAGCCCGGTCGTCGGCTCGTCCAGGAACAGCACCCGCGGCGCCAGGATCATCCCCGCGGCCAGGTCCAGCCGCCTGCGCATCCCGCCGGAGTAGTGCTTGGCGCGCTTGTGCGCGGCGTCGGCCAGCCCGAACCGTTCCAGCAGCTCCTCGGCCCGGCGCCGCGCCGTGCGCGCGTCCAGGTGGTAGAGCCGCCCCCACATCTCCAGGTTCTCCCGGCCGGTGAGGATCTCGTCGATGGCCGGCTGCTGCCCGGCCAGCCCGATCCGGTGCCGCACCCGCGCGGCCTGCCGGACGACGTCGTACCCGGCGACCTCGGCGCGCCCGCCGTCCGGGCGCAGCAGCGTGCCGAGGATCCGCACGACGGTGGACTTGCCCGCCCCGTTGGGGCCGAGCAACCCGCACACGGTGCCCTCGCGGACCGCCAGGTCCACCCCGGCCAGCGCGTCGGTGTCGCCGTACCGCTTCCGCAGCCCCTCGGCGACGATCGCGTGACGTGGACTCACAGTTCCCCCTCTGGGAGTTGAGTGAACACAGAACGGTCATCATCATACAGATCTGGGACATTGATGTCCCATCATGGGCTTGTGGTGCCCTGAGCTGGGAGGAGAGTGGTAGATTTCGATCATGAGTGGCACAGCCTCGAGCGAGTCCGGAGCCCGTGGCCGCACCCGCCGCGCCATCCTCAGCGCCGCGGCCCGCGTCCTGGCCCGCGACCGCACCGCGACCCTCGCCGACATCGCGGAGGAGGCCGACGTCGGCCGCAGCACCCTGCACCGCTACTTCTCCGACCGGCAGGAGCTCATCGAGGCGGCCGTGGAGGACGCGTTCGGGCGGATCGAGCAGGCCGTGCGCGACGCCGCCCCCGACCAGGGACCGCCGCTGGAGGCGATGCGCAGGCTGGTCGCCGCGCACGTGGACGTCGGCGAGCAGCTGGTCTTCCTGTTCGGCGACCCGCAGATGCTGGAGACCCACACCAAGGAGGGACTGCGGGACCGGCCCAGCGCCGCCGAGAACACCATGGTCGACCTCATCCGGCGCGGCCAGGCCGAGGGCGTGTTCGACCCCGAGGTCGACGTCGAGTGGATCCAGCAGGTCCTGTGGGCCCTGGTCTACACCGGCCTGGAGGCCGCCGCCCAGGGCCTGCTGCCCCGGCACGGGGTCACCGCCACGGTCATCCGCACGTTCGAGAACGGCATCCACACCCGCGGGCGCGACGCTTCCTGAGGGCCGTGCGCAGCCCACCCGGCCGCAGCGCGCTCCGGCCGGGTCCACGTCGGGATCATCGGCGTTCGGCCGGTTCGGTCCCGGCGGCCGGGCCCGCGGTCTTGCCGAGGATGCGGCGCAACGCGGCGATGTCCTGCTCGTCCAGGCGTGAGCCGATGAGCTCGTCGTAGGCGGCGCACTGCAGGTCCTTGGCCTCGGCGGTCTGCCGTCGTCCCTTCTCGGTCAGCACCGCGAGGATGACCCGCCGGTTGCCGGGGACCGGGTGCCGGTCGACCAGGCCCTTGCCGGTCAGACGGTCGACGAGCCGCGTCACCCCGCTGGGGCTCAGGAGCAGGGCGCCGGCGAGTTCGTGCATGCGCAGGCCGCCGGGATGCGGGAGAAGGGCCGCCAGCAGTTCGTGCTCGACCAGCGAGGTGCCGTAGGCCGCCTCCAGCCGCCGTCCGATCTCCGCCTTGACCTGCGTGTCCAGGTGCTCCAGCCGGGCCCACACGCCCAGCTTCTCCCACGCGGCGTCGTCCATCGGCAGTCAGGGCCGCTCCCCGGCCCGCCCCCTTTCGATCCCCGTCATCGTAGCCCACACCCTTGACGCGACCACATTTGACGATGCAAGGTTTGATGCATCAAGCTTGCTGGGTCAAAAGTTGCCCAAGCAATCGAAGGGAGCGTGGCGTGACCGAGGCCACCACCCCGCGGGCGGGATGGCGGGAGTGGGCCGGGCTGGCCGTGCTCGCCCTGCCCACCCTGCTGGTGTCCATGGACCTGACCGTGCTGCACCTGGCGGTGCCGCACCTGACCGCCGACCTCTCGCCGAGCGGCACCCAGCTGCTGTGGATCGTGGACGTCTACGGCTTCCTGGTCGCCGGGCTCCTGATCCCGATGGGAACGCTCGGCGACCGGATCGGCCGCCGGCGGCTGCTGCTGGCCGGCGCCACCGCCTTCGGCGCCGCCTCCGCCCTGACCGCCTACGCCACCAGCGCCGAGGCGCTCATCGCCGCGCGGGCGCTGCTCGGCGTCGGCGGGGCGACCCTGATGCCCTCCACCATGTCGCTGATCCGCACCATGTTCCGGGACGACCGGCAGCGCACCGTCGCCCTGTCGGTGTGGATGATGAGCTTCATGACCGGCGGCGCGATCGGCCCGCTGGTCGCGGGCGTCATGCTCGACGGCCTCTGGTGGGGATCGGTGTTCCTGCTGGGCGTTCCGGTGATGGTGCTGCTGCTGGCCGCGGGACCGTTCCTGCTGCCCGAGTACCGCGACCCCGCGCCGGGACGGCTCGACGTGCCCAGCGCGCTGCTGTCCATCGCCGCGGTCCTGAGCCTGGTCTCCTCCCTCAAGCAGATCGCCGCCGACGGCCTGACCTGGGAGCCCGCCGTGCCCGTCCTGGTCGGTCTGGTCGCCGGCGCGGTGTTCGTCCGGCGCCAGCTACGCCTGGACCACCCCCTCGTCGACGTGCGGCTGTTCGGCGACCGCGTCTTCACCACCTCGCTGGGCGCCCTGCTGGTCGGCATCATGGTCATGATGGGGCTGTACTTCCTCACCGCGCAGTACCTGCAACTGGTGGAGGGACTGTCCCCGCTGGCGGCGGGCCTGTGGACGCTGCCCTCCACCGCCGCCGGGATCGTCGGGACCATGCTGTCGCCGATGCTGGTGCACCGGCTGCGGCCGGCCCACGTGATCAGCGGCGGGCTCGTCGTCGCGATCGCCGGCCTGGCCCTGCTCACCCAGGCCGGCACCTCCGGCCTGGCGCTGATCATCACCGGCTCCGCGGTGCTCTCCCTCGGCATCGCCCCCGCCACCGTCCTCGGCACCGACATGATCGTCGGCTCCGCTCCGCCCGAGCGTGCCGGCGCGGCCTCGGCCCTGTCGGAGACCGCCAGCGAACTCGGTGGAGCGCTGGGCATCGCCGTCCTCGGCAGCATCGGCGCCGCCGCCTACGGAGGCCGCCTGACCGACACGATCCCCGACCGGATCGCCCCCGAGACGGCGGACGCGGCGAGCGACACCCTCGGCGGCGCCGTGGAAACGGCCGGGCAGCTGCCCGAACGGCTCGGCGCCCAACTGCTGACCGCCGCCCACGAGGCGTTCGTCCACGGGCTTCACGTCGTCGCCGCCGTCGGCATCCTCATCATGGCCGCCTTCGCCGTCTCGGTGGCCGTCGTCCTCCGCGGACGCCAGACCACCCCCGGCCAGGAGCCCGCGAATCCTTCCCTCCCCGAACCAGAACGCCGCTAGCGGACCTCGGCCACCACCCCCGCACCCGGCGCGGGTCCTCGGCGGCAACGTACCGATACCCATGGAGTGATCATGAGCCGTGTCGTCGTCTCCCATGAGTTCGCCAGCTCGCCCGACCAGGCCTGGTATCCGCACCTGGCCCGGCGGTTGGCCGACCACCAGGTACGGGTGCCGCCGATGCCCGACCCGCAGGCGCCGGAACCCGAGCCCTGGCTCACGGCCGTGACCGCCGAGGTGACCGATCCCGCCGACACCGTCCTCGTCGGCCACAGCCTCGGCGGCGTCAACGTGCTGCGCGTCCTGCAACGGCACGAGGGGTTGCCGTACGCCGGTGCGGTGCTCGTCGCCTCCATGGCGCACGAGGTCGGCTACGACCAGCTCGCCGCGTTCTTCGAGGGCGGCTTCGACTGGGAACGCATCCGCCGCGCCGCGACGGCGTTCCGGGTCCTGGTCGCCATCGACGATCCGGTGCTGACCCCCGACCCGCTGGAGCACGTCCGGCTGTTCGCCGAGCACCTGGGGGCCAAGGCACTGGTCACGCCGGAGGGCGTGCACTTCAGCCGCCTGCAGGACCGGCGCGAACTGGACGAGGCGGTGGCCCTGGTCACCGAGCTGCTGCCGTGATCGCGCCCGTCGCCCGTCGGGTGCGGGTGAGCCCCGTGTCAGCGGGATCGATCGACCTATACTCGTCGGGACATCCCATGACGACACGCGCCGAACCCGCACCCGACGCCTCCGCGCACCTGCTGGAGGCGTTCAAAGCGCTGGCCAACCCCGTGCGGCTGCAGGTGCTGCAGTGGCTGCGCGACCCCCAGCGGCACTTCCCGGTGGACGAGGCGATCGCCGATCCCGACGAGGTCGGCGTGTGCGTCAGCCACATCCAGGCCAAGACCGGCCTCGCCCAGTCGACCGTCTCCGCCTACATGGCCGCGCTGGAACGCGCCGGGCTCGTCCGTTCCACCCGCGTCGGCAAGTGGACCCACTACCGGCGTGACGAGGAACGCATCGCCCGGCTCATCGACGTCCTCGGACGCTCCCTGTAGACCATGCCGGTCGGCGTTAATGGTTGGCGGCGATCAGGGGGCCGTGGGCATGCTGGGGGATCATGCTCGACGACACGCAGATCGACGCCTTCGTGCAGGACGGCTTCGTCCGCATCGACGGGGCCTTCCCCCGGGAGATCGCCGAGGAGTGCCGGGAGATCATCTGGCGGGACATCGACGCCGACCCCGACGACCCCGCCACCTGGCCACGGCCGGTGGTCGCACGCCCCGACTACGCACAGGAGCCGTTCAGGGCCGCGGTCGACACGCCACGCCTGCGCGCCGCGTTCGACGTCCTCGTGGGCCCGGGGCGCTGGACCCCGCGCACCAGCCTGGGTGGCTTCGTGATCCGGTTCCCCGGTGACGAACCGGCCGTCGTGGACGGGTGGCACATCGACGTCAGCTTTCCCGGCGACGACCCCGACGCCCGTCCCACCGACTACATGACCTGGCGGGCGAACGTGGAGTCCAGGGACTGCGCCCTGCGCATGTTCTTCCTGCTGTCGGACGTGGGGGACGACGACGCGCCCACCCGCCTGCGCGTCGGCTCCCACCTGGACGCCGCGCGGGTCCTGGAGCCGGAAGGGCCGGCGGGCCTGGACGCCAGGGAACTGGCCCGCCGCGCGGACGCCGCCACCGCGCACCGCCCCGTGGCGTTCGCCACGGGCAACGCCGGTGACGTCTACCTGTGCCATCCGTTCCTCGTGCACGCCGGCCAACCGCACCACGGAACCCGGCCCCGCTTCCTGGGCCAGCCCAAACTCGCCCCGTCCCAGCCGCTCAGGCTCGAACGCGAGGACGGCGCCTACTCACCGGTGGAGATCGCCATCAGGCGCGGCCTCGGACGATAGGGCCCCAACGGCGTCGCCGAGTCGACCTGCCCGCACCCCCGTTGACTCATATCGAGAATCTGCGATACTTCGATGCGTTCGGCGCGGGGCGGCCTCGCGTCGTCGGCGAGGAGGGCACATGGGCGTGATCGAGGGCATGGACCTGGAACGCTTCGGGATCTGGACGTTCGACTTCGAGGACCAGCCGGCGACCCTGATCCGCGAGTCCGTCCAGGAGCTGGAGGAACTCGGCTGGCGGGCGCTGTGGATCCCCGAGCGGGACGGACGGGAGGCGTTGACGCACGCCGGGTTCCTGCTGTCGTGCACCGAGCGCCTCACCGTCGTCAACGGCATCGCGCAGATCTGGTCCCGTGAGCCTCGGTGGACCCGGGGGGCGGCGCTGCTGCTGGCCGACGCCTACCCGGGCCGCCACCTGCTCGGCCTGGGATTCGGCGGCGCGCGCCCCGGGGTCAGGCCGCTGGAGGCCATGAGCCGCTACCTGGACGACATGGACGCGGTGACGAACGCCAACCCGCTTCCCCGCGCGCCGATGCGGCGGCTGCTGGCGGCGTACGGGCCGAAGATGCTCGCGATGGCCCGGGACCGGTCCGCGGGAGCCCACACGTACCACGTGACGGTGGAGCACACGGCGCAGGCGCGGCAGGTGCTGGGCGACGCGCCGTTCCTGGGCGTCGAGCAGGCGGTGCTGTTCGAGCGCGACCCCGACAGGGCGCGCGCGATCGCCCGCGAGCACCTGCACCCGTACCTCACGTCGAAGTACAACGTCGCCAAGTACCTGCGCCTGGGCTACACCGAGGCGGACATCGACGGTGGCCGCGGCAGTGACCGCCTCGTGGACGACCTGGTGTTCTGGGGCGACCTCGACACCGTCGCCGGCAGGCTCCACGACCACCTCCACGCCGGCGCCGACCACGTCGGCGTCCAGGTCATCGGCGTCGAACCCGGCCGGTCGGCCATGCCGCGGTGGCGGCGGCTCGCCGAGGCGCTGCTCCCCCAGCGAGCCGCCGTCTGAAAAGGGCGGCCCCGGCCGGTCACATCCGCAGTAGGTACGTCGTCTCCCTCGTGAACGGACGCGGATGTGACAAGGAGTGTCGGAACATGAGGATCGCGGTAGCGGGTGCGAGCGGTATGGTCGGCCGTCCCCTGGTCTCCGTGCTCGAAGCCACCGGACACCAGGTGGTCGGGATCTCCCGTAGCGCGGGCGTGGACGTGGTGACCGGTGACGGGCTGGCCGACGCCCTGGCCGGCGTGGAGTGCGTCATCGACGTCACCAACGCCGGAACCACCGACCAGGCCAAGGCCACGGAGTTCTTCACCGCCACCGCACGCAACCTCCAGGAGGCCGGGGACAAGGCCGGTGTACGGCGGCTGGTCGTCCTGTCGATCCTGGGCGTCGACCGGTTCTCGGCCGGATACATGGTGGCCAAGGCGGCACAGGAACGGGTCGTGCTGGCCGGTCCGGTCCCGGCGATCGTGCTGCGCGCGGCGCAGTTCCACGAGTTCGCCGGGCAGACCCTCGCCTGGGGCAGACAGGGCGAGGTGAGTCACGTGCCGGTCATGCGGATCCAGCCGGTCGCCGCCGAGGCGGTCGCCCGGGCGCTCGCCGACCTGGCCACCGGGCCCGAGCCGGACGGGACGCCGATCCGGGAGATCGCCGGGCCGCGCGAGGAACAACTCGCCGATATGGCCACGCGGCTGGCGGCCCGGCGCGGCGACCCGGTCCGCGTGCAGGGCGTGGAGGACCCGTCCGATCCGGACCGCGACCTGGTGCGCGCCGGGGTGCTGCTGGCCGGGCCGGACACCGTCCTCGCCGGGCCGACGTTCCAGGAATGGCTCGACGCCACGTCCTGAGACCCGGCGGCGGCGCGGTCAGGGGCGCAGGTCGGTCCTGGCCTGGCCGGTGTCAGGGTCGAGCGGGTAGGACAGGTGCTGGTGGATCATCACCCAGGCGCCGTCGCGCCGCCGGAACACCCGCGTCCCGCGTGACCAGGAGTCGACCGGCGGCCCGTCCGGCCGCTCCACCCTGACATGGTCGAGGCCCCAGGTCACCGCGAGGTCGTCGCGGACCAGGACCTCCAGGCCGGGGACGTCCAGGGTGACCGTGCCCTCGCCCGCCGCCTCCAGGCCCCGGCGGCACACCTCCCGGACGGCGTCGATGCCGACGTACTGCAGGGGCACGCCGTGCTCGTAGGAGACGACGTCGTCGGCGATGGCCTCCATCATGCCGTCCAGGTCCTTGGTCGCGGTGTCGTCGAACCAGCGCCGGTGCACGTCGCGCACCTCCTCGGCTCCCGAGGCGCGGTCGGCGCCGGAGTCGGCCAGGGCGAAGGAGTGGTGTTCGTGGGTGACGACCCACCGGCCGTCCACCTTGCGCAGGCCGAGGGTCAGCCGCAGCCGGGCGTCCGGGTCGGCGGCGAGCTCCTCGGCCGTCCCGCAGCGCAGTAGGGCGAACGCGAACGCGACGTCGTCCCCGGCGGTGACGTCCAGGGACTCGATGGCGAACGACGCGCCCTGCGCCTGCCACGTGAAGAACGGCGGCCAGGTGCGGCGGTACTCGGCCAGGCCCCGCACGCCCTCGTGCGGCGGCGGCACGTCGAACATCACGATGTCCTCGGCGTGGTCGGCGAGGACCCCGGCCAGGTCGCCCGTGTGGACCGCCTCGGCCCAGCGCTCGATCAGCGTGCGGATCTGCTCCTCGTTGGAGGTCATCGGTCGGCTCCGTCCTGTCGGATCAGCATGTCCGTCGGGACTACAACCCCGCCGCTCCCCCGGAATCATCGCCGCCGTCGTGATCGGTGTCCGGCAGTTCGGCGGGCAGCCCGTGGGCGGGGAGGTCGGCGTCCAGGAACGAGACGACCTCGGCGATCCGTGTGCCCTGGACGACGACGAGGTCCAGGCCGCACGGCACATGGACCCGGCGTGCCTCGTCCCACCGGTAGGTGCCGAACGCCAGCTGCCCGTTCGCCCGCGTCGCCAGGAACCGCCAGCGATGCTTCAGCGGCCCCTCCAGCAGGAAGCCCCGGATGGCGTCGAGGCCCTGGTACCAGGTGGCCAGCGGCGGCATCGAGTACCTGGCGTCCTCGACGAGCATCGCCACGATCGCCTCGACGTCCCCGGACTCCCACGCGGCCACGTACCGGCGGGCCAGCTCACGTTCCGCCGTCTCCCCCAGGGCGCTCAGCGCCCGCTGCTGTGAGCTGTCGGGGAGCAGGCCGGCGAGGGTCCTGCGGGCCCGCTGCAGGGCGCTGTTGACCGCCGCGACCGTGGTGTCCAGCAGGCCGGCGGCCTCCCGGGCGGAGTGGCCGAGGACCTCGCACAGCAGCAGCGCCGCCCGCTGCCGGGGCGACAGGTGCTGGAGGGCGGCCACGAACGCCAGCTCCATGCTCTCGCGCGCCACGGCCCGCGCCTCCGGATCCAGCGCCGCCGTCCAGCCCAGCCGCCCGCCGGGATACGGCTCGACCCAGGCCGTCTCGGCGAGCGGCGCGCCTCCCGGGCCCAGGTCGGTGGGCAGCTCCCGCCGCCCGCGCCGCTCGATCAGCGTCAGCGCCCGGTTGGTCGCGATCTTGTACAGCCAGGGCCGGAGCGACCCCCGGTCCTCGAACCGGCCCAGGTTCCGCCAGGCCCGGTCGAGGGTGTCCTGCACGGCGTCGTCGGCGTCGTGGACCGACCCGAGCATGCGGTAACAGTGCGCGTGCAGCTCGTCGCGCAGCGGCCCGACCAGTGCGGCGAACGCGGTCTCGTCACCGGCCCGCGCCGCCGCCAGCAGCTCCGCCGCGTCCGGCCCGCCCGTCGTGCTCCGCATCTTCGGCCCCCGATCTCCCGCCCCAGGCTATGCCCGCCCCTCCGCCGGGTGCGGTAGGTTTCCGAACGGACGTTCAGGAATCGGAGGGGGCATGGCGCGGCCACGGGCGACCAGCGACGAGGCGCTCCTGCGGGCCGCGGGCCGGGCCCTGGGCAGGCTCGGCCCCGCCGGGGTGACGCTGGCGTCGGTGGCCGGTGAGGCCGGGGTGTCACCGGCGACGCTCGTGCAGCGGTTCGGGTCCAAGCGCGGCCTGCTCCTGGCGGTCGCCGGGCGGGCGGTGCCGAGCACGGCCGAGGTGTTCCGCACGGTGCGCCAGGAGCACGACTCGCCCCTGCAGGCCCTGCACGCCGCGCTGGCCGAGCTGGCGTCGAGTGTGCGGACGCCGCAGGAGATGGCCAACAGCCTGGCGTTCCTGCAACTGGACCTGACCGACCCGGACTTCCGTGAGCACGCCGTCGCCCAGGCCCGGTGCATGCGCGAGGGCGTCGCCGGGCTGCTGTCGGACGCCGTCGCCGCCGGTGAACTCACCCCCGACGCCGACACCGAACGGCTGGCCCGTTCGGTGCAGGTCACCTACAACGGTGTGCTCATCACGTGGGCGCTGTCCGGGGAAGGCTCGCTGACCGGCGTGTTGCGTGAGTACATCGACGACCTGCTGAGCGCGTACCGCCCCTAGGCGTCGAGGCCGTCCACGCCGGAGCGGAGCAGGCCGAAGGCGCGTTCGGCGGCGGCGACGGCCTCGGGGTGAAGCTCGTCGGCGGTGCGCCCGTCCACCAGTCGCCGCCAGGTGTCGCGGGCCAGCACCCGCTGGACGGCCAGGATCTGCCCGGCCAGCAACCGCGCGGTCAACGGCTCGGCCGCCTCCGCCAGCGCCTCGGCGAGCAACTCCTCGTCCTGCGCCATGTAGAACCACAGCCGCGCCACCAGGCTGGGGGTCATGAACACCATGCCGTGGTAGGCGACCACCTCCGGGTCGTCGTTGAGCCCGGTGATCGGATCGCGGCGCTCCAGCCCGTCCAGGAAGTGGCTGCGCAGCGCCTCCAGCGGGTCCTGCCCCGGCGCGCGGCCGCGCACCACCCGGGCCGGTTCGCCGAGGTGGTCGGTGATGCGGTGCAGGGCCAGGTCCTCCTTGGTGGCGAAGTACTTGAACAGCGTCGGCTTGGAGACCTCCGCCGCCGCGGCCACCTCCGCCACCGGCACCGCGTCGAACCCGCGCTCCAGGAACAGCGCGATGGCCGTCCGGGAGATCGTCTCGTGGACGCGCCGCCGCTTGAGGTCGCGAAGTCCGGTCACGGACCGACATCCTAGCAAACTGTTAACCTGGTTAAAATATTGACTCGGTTAACTGAGAAAGGGGGTCGGATGCTCGACGAGGAACGCGCCCACGTCCAGCGCTGCCGCGAGGGGCTGCGCCGGATGCTGGAGGGCGCCCGCCACAACGTCGTCATCGGCGAACTGGTGTCCGGTGACCGCTACAGCGCCGAACGCCTCGGACGGCACCTCAAGTCGCTGGCCAAGGAACTCGGCGAGGAGCCCGACGGGCCGCCGTTCTTCGGCCGCCTGCTGTTCGGCGACGACGAGACCGCCGGGGACCACCGGGGCCGCAGCTACCACATCGGCCGCCGCCGCATCACCGGGGAGACCGGCGAGGTCCCGCTGGTCATCGACTGGCGCGCACCGGTCGCGCGGGCCTTCTACCGCGCCGGGCCCCGCGACCCGCAGGGCGTGGCGATGCGCCGCCGCTTCGGCTGGTCGGGCACCACGCTGACCGGGTACGAGGACGAACGGCTCGACCAGGGCGAGCACCTCGGGGCCGCCAGCCGCATCCTGGCGGCCGAGATCGAGCGCCCCCGCGTCGGCCCCATGCGCGACATCGTCGCCACCATCCAGCCCGAACAGGACGACCTCGTCCGGGCCGCGCTGGAGGAGTCGATCTGCGTGCAGGGCGCGCCCGGCACCGGCAAGACCGCCGTCGGCCTGCACCGTGCCGCCTACCTGCTGTACGCCTACCGGCAGCGGCTGGAACGCGCCGGGGTGCTCGTCCTGGGGCCGAACACCGCGTTCCTGTCGTACATCTCCGCGGTGCTGCCCGCGCTGGGCGAGGTCGACGTCGAGCAGACCACCGTGGACCAGGTGACGGCGCGGGTGCCGGTCCGGGCACGCGACACCGAGGCCGCCGCGGTCGTCAAGCACGACGCCCGCATGGCCGACGTGCTGCGACGCGCCCTGTACGGGCGGATCCGCAAACCCGCCGAGCCCATCGTCGTCGCCGACGGCTCCTACCGGTGGCGGGTGCCCGAGGACGAGTTCCGGCGGATCGTGGACGCCGCCCGCCGCGAGGCGACCCACTACACCGTCGGCCGGGAACGCGTCATCGCCCGCGCCGTCGCCTCGCTGCAACGGCAGGCCGAGTCACGCGGCCAGACCGTCAACGCCGTCTGGGCGCGCAGGATGCGGCGGGGAGTGCTGCCGTTCGTGGACGCCGTGTGGCCGTCGGTCCGCCCCCATCAGGTCGTCGCCGACCTGCTGAGCAGCCGCGACGCGCTCGCCGCCGCGGCCGACGGGATCCTCACGCCGCCGGAACAGGCCGCCCTGGTGTGGGCGAAGGCGCCGCGCACGGCCAACAGCGCCCGCTGGTCGCCCGCCGACAACGTGCTGATCGACGAGGTCGCCGGGCTGCTGGAACGCCCCCAGGGATACGGGCACGTGATCGTGGACGAGGCCCAGGACCTGTCGCCGATGCAGTGCCGCGCCATCGCCCGGCGCAGCGAACACGGCTCCCTGACCGTCCTGGGCGATCTGGCCCAGGGGACGGCCCCCTGGGCGGCCGACGCCTGGCCTGCCGTGCTGGAGCATCTGGGCGCGCCCAAGGCGCAGGTCGTGGAGCTGACGACCGGGTTCCGCGTCCCCGCCGAGGTGGTCGCGCTGGCCAACCGGCTGCTGGCGGCCCTGGAGGTGGACGTCCCGCCGACCCGTTCGTTCCGCTCCGACGGCACGCTGCGTGTACGGCGGGTGCCGCAGATGGCCACCGGTGTGACCGAGGCGGTACGGGAGGCCCTGCGTCATGAGGGCTCCGTCGGGGTGATCGCCGCCGACGGCACGGTGGAGGACCTGGCGTCCGCGCTCCGCGAGGACGGCATCACGGTCGCCGAGGCCGACGGCACCGCGGAGAGGGTGACCGTCGTGCCCGTCTCCCTGGCCAAGGGCCTGGAGTACGACCACGTCGTGGTGGCCGAACCCGCCGACATCGTGGACGCCGAACGACGCGGCCTCAACCGCCTCTACGTGGCGCTCACCCGTGCGGTCTCCCGGCTGGACGTCCTGCACTCACGGCCGCTGCCCCGGGCCCTCGCCGACGCGTCCGCGTGAACGTCGGCGCCCGCCCTGGCCGTTCGCCACGACGGAACGGCCAG
>DATADI010000587.1:0-2520 GCA_036258615.1 Thermomonospora sp.
ACCGCCCGCGGACCTGGTTGTGGTGGAGGGTGTGTGGCCTGTGCCGCCGGTGCCGGCCACAGATGTTCTTACCCCTGCAGGTGGCGAGGAAACGATCCACGAGCCACGGCCACGTCGTGTCCGGCCGGCAGGGTCGGGGTAGTCCCCGGGGAGCCGGTATCCAGCAGCTGTGAGGTCAGTGCGATGAGGCTAACCGCTCGAGTTCGCGGCCCGGCGGTGACGCGTCCGCCCGGCCCGGGGCCGATGCCCACGCCCGGACCCGAGCCGTCGCCGCCGGTCGCGCCGACGCCGCCCGGTCCCCAACCAACACCGCCGCCGTCGCCCGAACCGACGCGGCCGCCGACGCCCGGACCCGAGCCGTCGCCGCCGATCCCGCCCCCGCCGCCGCCACCGGTCGATCCCCGCGCCGGCGCCGGACCGTTCGCATCGGGAAGGTGGAGCGACCTGCGTCTAACCAAATGAACCAGGTGCGTGGGTAAATACCCAGCCACCCGCGGGGGGTCATGGGTGATCCTTCCGGAGGGCGCGGCGGGTGGCAATCCGGGCAGATCGGGCGTGTTCGAGTCCGGCGCGGCGGGCGGCGCGCACGGCCGGGCCTCGGCCGTGGTGTTCGTCGTCGGGGGTGGCGTAGCCGAGGCCCTCGTGCAGTCGGACGCTGTTGTAGAACTCGCGCAGCCGGTCCAGCTCGCGCTCGAGCTCGCCGGGGTCGCGGATCTTGTCTAGGTGCGGGTGCTCGCCCTTGAGGTGGCCGAAGAACGACTCGATCCAGGCCTGGTCGTTCGGGGTGCCGGGGCGGCCGAGGTGCTGGGCGATCCGCGCGCCGGCCAGGAAGGCCTTGGTCGAGCGGGAGGTCATCTGGGGACCGTTGTCCGACAGCGCGAGCAGCACCGGCAGTTCGGCGCGGTCCGGGACCGTGCCGTGGGCCAGCTCGTCGAGCAGTGCCGCGTCGAGCAGGTACTCCTTGCCCTCGGCGACCAGCGCGCGGGTGAACGCGCCTCGACCTGGGTCGAGGACTCCTCGGTGGAGACCACGGTGGCCAGCCAGTACCGCGACACCACGTCCAGCACGGCGACCGCGCACCGCCGCGACGCCCGGAAGTGGGTGAAGTCGTAGATCCAGATCACCCCGGGGACCGGCTCGGCCCACTCCGGCCACGGCCGCGGCGGGCCCGGTTCGCGCCGCTCGGGCGCGGGCAGGGTGATGCTCTCGGCGGCCAACACCCGCAGCACCGTGGACTCGCTGGCGTGCACCAGCCCGAGCCGGGAGCCGCGGTGGGCCAGCTTGCGGTGGCTGCGGTCGATCTCGCCCCACTCCTCGGCCAGCTTGAGGATCGCCGCCCGTTCCCAGTCCAGCAGCGCGTGCACCGGCACCTCCGGGCCGGGACGGCGGTCGGCCAGCTCACCGGCCCGGGCGCGGGCCTGCCAGCGCAGCACCCGCACGTGATCCACCCCCAGCGTGGCCGCCGCTCGCCGCAGCGACCAACCCGCGCCGACAGCGTGGGCGACCAGCGCCAGCAGCCCGGCCTTGACCTCGGCATCGACCCGCGGTGGGACCAGGCCGGCGGTCAGTCCCAACGCGATTTTCCCTGGTGCAGGTGCAGCGCCACGGCCTGCTCGGTCACCGTCGCGCGCAGCCGTTCGATCTCCGCCCGCGCCGCGGCCAGCTCCGCCTGCTCCGGCGAGGACGACCCGGCCGGCCGACCGGGCACCGAGGCGGCCAACGCATCCAGCGCGCCTTGCTTGGCCACCCGGCAGATGTGCACCACCGTCGAGCGGTCCACGCCCCAGTTCGTCGCCGCCTCCCGCTGGGTCGACTGCCTGGTCAGGATCTGCACGAACAGCTCGTACTTCTCCGACGGTGACAGCCGTCGACGCGGCTTGCGGGCCTGCGGGTCTGACATGATCTCCAACCTCCCAAGAGTCGATCAAGCTAGCCCTTGGGTGGCTGGGTATTTCGACCCGGCACTGGTTCATGAACTCAGACGCGGAAGGCCTCCCCTGCCGAGAGCGGGGGAGGGGCAGGGCGACCCACCCGACCCGAGAGGACCGACGCCATGGATCCGCTACTCACGCTCGCCGTCGTCGTCGGCGTCCCCGTACATTTCGCGGAGTATCCAACGCTTTGCCGTCTGACGTGTGGTGATGCTGCCCCGGTTGCTCGGGTGTTGATCGTCTGGGGATGATGTTGCCCGTCGGCGTCCTGGTTGTTCGGGGTGATGGTGGCGGGTGGCCACGCAGTTCTTCTCCGCGGCGGAGATCCGGGAGCTGGAGTCCTGGCCGGTGGAGGTGGGGCGGGATGAGCTGGTTCGGTACTTCACGCTGACCACAGACGACGTGGAGTGGGTGAACCGGTCGGCGCGCGGGACGCCGAACAAGGTGGGGCTGGCGGTGCAGCTGTGCACCTTGCCGTGGTTGGGGTTTGTGCCGGATGAGGTGACCGCCGCGCCGGGCCCCGCGGTGGCGCGGGTGGCGACGCAGTTGGGTGTACCGGTCGGGGCGCTGGTGCACTACGGGCAGCGGG
>DATADI010000588.1:0-8233 GCA_036258615.1 Thermomonospora sp.
GTGCTGGCGGCGCGGCTGGTGCAGGTCGTGGACGCCGCCAACGTGCGGCTGGCGCGGATGTCGGCCGGGCGCTACGCCCTGGAGCACACCGCCGACCGGGCGGCGGCCGACGGGGCCCGCCGGGGCGCGGTCGGCGGCCTCGGCCTGCGGGTCGCCGACGCCTGGACCGGGCGGACCCGCGACCCGGCCACCCTGTCGGGCGGCGAGTCGTTCATCACCTCGCTGGCCCTGGCGCTGGGCCTGGCCGACGTCGTCACCGCCGAGAGCGGGACGGGCGCGGAGATCGGCACGCTGTTCGTGGACGAGGGCTTCGGCACCCTGGACGAGGACACCCTGGACGAGGTGATGGACGTCCTGGACGGGCTGCGCGACGGCGGCCGGGCGGTGGGCATCGTCAGCCACGTCGCCGAGCTGCGCAGCCGCATTCCCGCACAGCTCCGCGTCCGCAAGGAGCGCACCGGGTCGACGGCCGCCGTCACCGTGTAACGGCGGCCGGAGCCCTCAGGAGGTCTCCGCGCAGGGCCGGTCGAGCCGGTGGGCCTTGGCGGTCGGGCCCACGGAGAAGTCCTTCAGCACCCGCACGCCGGTCAGCTCGCCGCTGTCGGGCACGTTGAACACGGTGCCCCGGAACGCCGCGCTGTCCGGGTCGCCGGAGAAGTCGCCCGCCTCGGCCGGGAGCATGCCCTCGTAGTCGATCCGGGTGACCTGCCGGACCGCCTTGAGCATCCCGTCGCGGGTCAGCTCGCCGTTGGCGGCGGCCCGCTGCAGCACCGCCTTGAGCGGGTACGACCACACCCAGCCGGAGGTGTAGTTGTCGTTGGGCCGGACGGAGCCGATCGCCCTGCGCATGGCGGCGTGCCCCGGCGAGTCGGTCGCGAACGGCTTCCACGGGGCGGCCTGTACGTACTGCTCCTTGATGGCGGGGGCGGCCTCGCCGTCGAGCAGCGTCTTGCTCCACGTCGGGTTGCTGCCGACGAAGCGGCCTCGGTAGCCCGCCCGGGAGGTCTGGGCGATGATCGCGCCGACGTCGGCGGGCCCGACCGTCAGCAGCACCACGTCGGGCTTGTCCGCCAGGATCGCCGCGACGGCCGCCGACTGCCTGTCCGCCCCGGGCGTGGTCTTGACGGTCCGGAACGTCACGTCGCCGCGCTGCGCGGCGATCCGGGCCCCGGCGGTGACGTCGGCGCCGTAGTCGCTGTCGTAGTGCACCGCCAGGATGCTCCGGGCGTCCCAGGAGTCGACGGCGTGGTCCACGGCGTTCATCGCCTCGAAGCAGTAGTTGGCGCCGGACTCCAGGATGACGTCCTCGAACTCCCAGGCCGAGATCCACGAGCCGGGGATCGCGACGACCTTGGCCGACCGCAGCTCGGGCAGGATCCGCGCGGTGGTCGGCGAGCCGAGGGTCTGCGCCAGCGCCAGCACCCGGTCGCGCATCCCGCGCCACAGCCGCTGGTGGGTGTCCGGGTCGTACCTGCTGTCGGCGACGTACCGGGTGACGTCGATCTCGTAGCCGCCGATGCCGCCCTGCTGGTTGACCCGCCGCCAGAACGCCTGCTGGGCCCGGGTCATCGGCAGGCCCAGCTCGTGGAACGGCCCGGAGCTGAGGTCGGAGATGATCCCCAGGTAGATGCAGCCCTTGCGCTCGTCGATCGCCTGGGGGCAGGGCTCCTCGGTCACCCCGGGCGCTCCGGGGGCGGCGCTCGCCGGGCTCTCCGGCGAGCCCCCGCAGGCCGACAGTCCGAGGACGAGGACGGCGACGGCGGAACCGAGGCGGATAGCGCGAGGCATGACTGATCTCCAAGCAACCGGGTGGGGTCACGAGTGTGCCGGGCTGTAACGCAGGTCACAACCGGAACGCCCCACCATTGCACAACACGTCGGACTCGTCCCGGAGGCGCGCCCATCACGAACCCGTTGCCGTGCCGTTGCGTCGTGGTCGTCTGCCGTACGCCGGGACCGTGCCACGATCGTCCCGTTCGTCCCACGATCAGGAGACATCATGAGACACGCCGGACCCCGTACCGCCGCGGTCGCCGCCGGGCTCGCGCTCGCGGCCGGCACCGCCGTCCCGGCCCACGCGGGCGGCCACCGCGAGGTGCGGTTCGCGACGTTCAACGCCTCCCTCAACCGGGGCGCGGAGGGCGCGCTCGTCGCCGACCTGTCCACCCCCGGCGACGCCCAGGCGCGGACCGTCGCCGAGATCGTGCAGCGGGCCCGGCCCGACGTGCTCCTGGTGAACGAGTTCGACTTCGACGCGCGGGGCACGGCCGCCCGGCTCTTCCAGGACAACTACCTGTCGGTCGGGCAGAACGGCGCCGCCCCGATCCGCTACCGCTACCGGTACGTCGCGCCCAGCAACACCGGGATCGCCTCCGGCTTCGACCTGAACAACGACGGCCGTACGGTCACCCGGCCCGGCGAGCCCGGCTACGGCGACGACGCGTACGGCTTCGGGGTGTTCCCCGGCCAGTACGGGATGGCGGTGTACTCGCGGTACCCGATCGACGAGCGCCGCATCCGCACGTTCCGGAACTTCCGGTGGAAGGACATGCCCGGGGCGCTGCTGCCGCCCGGCTGGTTCGGCCCCGAGGAGCTGAAGGCCGTCCGGCTGTCGTCCAAGAGCCACTGGGACGTCCCGGTCAAGGTGGGGCGGCGCACCGTGCACCTCCTGGCGAGCCACCCGACGCCGCCGACGTTCGACGGGCCCGAGGACCGCAACGGCCGCCGCAACCACGACGAGATCCGGTTCTGGGCCGACTACGTGTCCGGCGGACACCAGGCCCGCTACATCTACGACGACCGGGGGCGGCGCGGCGGGCTGGCCCCGGGCGCGGCGTTCGTGGTGGCCGGGGACCAGAACGCCGACCCGCACGACGGCGACAGCGTCAACGGCGCGATCAACCAGCTCCTGCGGCACCCGAGGATCGACGCCTCGGTGGTGCCCGCCAGCGCGGGCGCGCCCGAGGCCGCCCGGCTGCAGGGCGGCGCGAACACCGCGCACCGGGGCGACCCGGCGCACGACACCGCCGACTTCGCCGACGGCGCGCCCGGCAACCTGCGGGTGGACTACGTGCTGCCCTCGCGGTGGCTGCGCCCGGTGCGCGGCGGGGTGTTCTGGCCGGTGCAGGCCGATCCGCTGTCCAGGCTGACCGGCGTGTACCCGTTCCCCAGCTCCGACCACCGGCTGGTGTGGCTGGACGTGCGGCGCTGACCCCGGGGGAGATCCGGGGGAGCTACAGGTACAGCCCCGTGCCGTGCTCGGGGCGCTCGCTGGCGATCGCGTGCAGGTCGCGTTCGCGCATCACGAGGTACTCCTGCCCCTGGATCTCCACCTCGTACTGGTCGTCGGGATGGAACAGCACCCGGTCGCCGACCTTGACGGTCCGCACGTGATGCCCGACACCGCAGACCTCGCCCCAGGCGAGGCGGTTGGACTCCCGCACGGTGGCGGGGATCACGATACCGCCGCTGCTGCGACGCTCTCCCGACTCCTGCTCGACCTTGATCATGACCCGGTCGTGCAGCATCTGGACTTCGAACTTCGGCTCGGACACGCTCGCAGCTTAGTCGAGACACGCCCTGGACCCGTAAAAGCCGCGATCAGTCGAAGCGGCGGCCCGCCCGCGAGGACAGCCGGTCGGCCAGTGCCCGGGGGACCAGCCGGCCGAGCCCCACGATGGCCTTGTACTGCGCGCCGGGGACGCTGACCTGCACGCCCCGCCGCAGGTCGCGCAGCGCCGTGTCGATCACGCGGTCCTGGTCGAGCCACATGAACCCGGGGATGCCCGAGACGTTCATGCCCGCCCGCTCGTGGAACTCGGTGCGCACGAACCCCGGGCACAGCGCCATCACGTGCACGCCGCGTCCGCCCAGGTCGCGCATCACGGCCTGGCTGAACGACACCACCCACGCCTTGGACGCCCCGTAGGTGCCGCGCGAGAAGAACGCCGCGACCGACGCCACGTTGAGGACGCCGCCCCGGCGGCGCTCCAGCATCCCGGGCAGCGCGGCGGAGGTCAGCCGGAGCACCGCCTCGCAGTGCACGCGCAGCATCCGCAGCTCGTCGGCGACCGGCACGTCCAGGTAGACGCCCTGCTGCCCGAACCCGGCGTTGTTGACCAGCAGGTCCACGCCCTTGCGGAGGCGCTCCTCGGCGGCCTCCAGTCCCGCCTCCTCGGACAGGTCGGCGGTCAGGGTCTCGACGTTCACGCCGTACCGTTCGTGCAGGTCGGCGGCGGTCTGTTCAAGACGCTTGGTGTCGCGGGCCAGGACCACGAGGTCGAAACCGTCGGCGGCCAGGCGGCGGGCGAACCCGGCTCCGATGCCCGCGGTGGCGCCGGTGATGAGAGCGGTCGGCATGGTGACAACCTAACGTCGGACACGGAAATGTCGCGGATCGGGGCGGCGTGTCGCGTTGCGGTACGCGAAGGTGAACCCCGGCCAGTTGTTGACCACGGTGCCGTCGGCGGTCATGTACCAGCTCTGGCAGCCCCGCTCCCAGACGGTGGCGCGCATCCGCTCGCGCATCCGGCGGCGGAACGCGTCCTGCACGTCCGGGCGCACGTCGATCCACCGCAGCCCGGCCCGCCGCAGCGCCCGCAGGCACCCCAGCACGTACCGGAACTGCGACTCCAGCATGTAGATGATCGAGTTGTGCCCCAGGTTGGTGTACGGCCCGTACAGCAGGAACAGGTTCGGGAAGCCGCTGACGGTGATGCCCAGGTGGGCGTGCGCGCCGTCCCGCCACGCCTCGTTCAGCTCCCGGCCGCCCAGCCCGGTGATCTTCATCGGGGCCAGGAACTCGGTGGAGCGGAACCCCGTGCCGTACACCAGGACGTCCACCGCGCGTTCGGTCCCGTCGGCGGTGCGGACGCCGCGCGGGGTGATCTCCGTGACGGCGTCGGTGACCAGCTCCACGTTCGGCCTGGTGAGCGCCGGATAGTAGGCGTTGGAGATCAGGACCCGCTTGCAGCCCATCGGGTAGCCGGGGGTCAGCGCCTTCCGCAGCGCCGGGTCGGCGACCTGACGGCGCAGGTCGCGGTGGAACCGCCGCTCCATGGGACCCATCAGCGCCGGGTACCGCACGAAACCGAGGGCCCGCGCCTCGTGCAGCGCGTAGAGCGCCGCACGGCTCAGCGGGTACAGGCCGGGCACCACCCGTTGCAGCGTGTTCCCGAGCGGGGTGTACTCCCGGTCCGGCTTGCGGATCACGTACGGCGCCGATCGCTGGAACACGTGCAGCCGCGCCGCCCGCTCGGCCAGCCACGGGACGAACTGGATCGCGCTCGCCCCGGTGCCGATCACCGCGATCCGCCGCCCGTCCAGGTCCGCCGTGTGGTCCCAGCGGGCCGAGTGGAAGGCGACGCCGCCGAACGCGTCACGTCCGGGCAGGTCCGGCAGCGCCGGGCGGTTGAGCTGCCCGCAGGCCGACACCAGCGCCCTGGCCGTGAGGTCCCCGCGCGTGGTGGAGATCCGCCAGAGCCCGGCGTCCTCGTCGAACCGGGCCTCGGTGACCTCCGTCCCGCACCGCAGCTGCGGGGCGATCCCGTACTTGCGGACGCAGTGCCGCAGGTAGTCCAGGATCTCCGGCTGCTCGGCGTACCGGCGGCTCCAGCCGGTCCGCGGCTCGAACGAGAACGAGTACAGGTGGGACGGCACGTCGCAGCCGGCTCCGGGATAGGTGTTGTCGCGCCAGGTGCCGCCCGGCTCACCGGCCTTCTCCAGGATCACCAGGTCGTGCAGCCCGGCCTGCCTGAGGCGGATCGCCATCCCGATCCCGCCGAACCCGGCCCCGATGATCGCGACCTCGTATGCGGATCTCATTGCTGACTAGTAGGTCACTTACCGCGTCGCGTGTCAACGGCGGGTGCGTCAGCCGAGCAGGCGCTCCAGCTCCGCGGTGTACGGCGCGAGGTCCAGGCCCTGCGCGGCGGGCCAGGCGTCGTCGTAGTAGGTGTCGGTGTAGCGGTCGCCGGTGTCGCAGATCAGCGTGACGATCGAGCCGTGCACCCCCGCGCGGCGCATCCCGGCGGCCAGCCGCAGCGACCCCCACAGGTTGGTGCCGGTGGAGCCGCCGCCCTTGCGGCCGGTCACCCGGTACAGGTACCGCATCGCCGCGATCGACGCCGCGTCCGGCACCTGGATCATGTGGTCGATCACGCTCGGCACGAACGACGGCTCCACCCGGGGCCGCCCGATCCCCTCGATCCGCGAGGGGAGCCCGGTGACGTGGCCCGGGTCGCCGTTCGTCCAGGACGGGAAGAACGCGCTGTTGTCCGGGTCGACCACGCACAGCCGGGTCGGGTGCCGCCGGTAGCGCAGGTAGCGGCCGATCGTCGCGGACGTGCCGCCGGTGCCCGCGCCCACCACGATCCACTCCGGCACCGGATGCCGCTCGGCCCGCAGCTGCTCGAAGATCGACTCCGCGATGTTGTTGTTGCCCCGCCAGTCGGTGGCCCGCTCGGCGTAGGTGAACTGGTCCATGAAGTGCCCGCCGCACTCGGCCGCCAGCCGCCGCGACTCGCGCACCACCGCCCCGGCGTCCTCGATCAGGTGACACCGGCCCCCGTACAGCTCGATCAGGGCGATCTTCTCCGGGCTGGTGGTGCGCGGCATCACCGCCACGAACGGCAGGTCCAGCAGCCGCGCGAAGTACGCCTCGGAGACGGCCGTGGACCCGCTGGACGCCTCCACGATCGTGGTGCCCTCGCCGATCCACCCGTTGCACAGCGCGTACAGGAACAGCGACCGGGCCAGCCGGTGCTTCAGCGAGCCGGTCGGGTGCACCGACTCGTCCTTCAGGTACAGGTCGACGCCCCACTCCCGCGGCAGCGGGAAGGTGTGCAGATGGGTGTCGGCGCTGCGGTTGGTGTCGGCCTCCACGATGCGGACGGCCTCGGCGACCCAGGCCGCCGACGCGTCACGGGCGGGCAGCTCCATGTCAGCCGCGGGGCTCCTCGTCGGCCGTCAGCTCCCGCATGGCCTCCTCGGCACGGTCCAGCTCGACCTGGGCGAGCGCGATGAGGTCGCGGAGCCCGTACATGCCGAAGCGGTCGCGCACCTGCTCCACCGCCTCGACGATCAGCCTGTCCACCTGGTGATCCATACGTGCAGCGTAGCGGCCCTACCGATCCTCGAACGACTGGGGGACCAGCACCCGCAGGGCGTTGGGCAGCAGGCTCACCGTCACCGGCGTCCGCCCCCGGATCTCCCCGTCCACGTCGATCCGCAGCGGCGGGTCGGTGGTCACCCGCACGTCCCGGCTGGTGTTGAGGAACATGTCGTCGGCCAGCCGCCGCCGGGGCCCGGCCAGCACGTGCGCCACCGTGTCGGCGACCAGCCGCAGCCGGGTGCGGTCGCCGAGCCGGTACACGTTGAGCAGCCGGTCGTCGGGGCTGGCGTCCCCGGCGAACCGCCGCCCGCTCTGGTGGCTGCCGTTGGCGATGTTCAGCTGGTGGGTGACCAGCTCGTACCGCCTGCCGTCCACCTCGATGACCGCCGTGAACGGCCGGTGCCGGGCCATCAGCCGCGCCCCGGTCACCGCGTACGCGGCCCGCCCGATCACCCGCTTGAGGTCGTGCGGCACCTGCGCGGCCACCTCGACCGACAGGCCCACGCTGACCATGTTGGCGAACACCTTGCCCGCCACGTGGCCCACATCCACGTCGGCGACCTTGCCGTCGCGCAGCACCCGCACCGCCCCGGCCAGCCCCACCGGCAGCTCCAGGCTGCGGGCGAAGTTGTTGGTGGTGCCCAGCGGCAGCACCCCGAGCGCCACGTCCCGCTGCGCCAGGTGGCTGACGGCCTCGGCGATCGTCCCGTCACCGCCGCCCACCACCACCAGCTCGGGCTTGTGGCTCAGCACGTCGGCCAGCACGCCCGGCAGCCGCGCCGGATCCGACACCGGATGCACCTCGGCGAACGACAGGCCCGCCTCGCCCAGCAGCCGCCGGGCCGTGGCGAACATCCGCCGGCCCCGCCGCGACCGGGTGTTGACCACCAGCGCCGCCCGGCAGCCCGGCCCCCGGATGGCGGCCTCCAGCTCCTGTTTGCTCCGCATGCCGCCGGTCCGCTCCCGTCGCCGCTCCCAGGCCCGCCGTCAGGCCGTTTGCATTTTATAAGTCGCATACCGCCCGTTGATCCGGGTGTGGCCCGGGGCACATCCTCCGGTGGAGCCGGGAGCAGCAGGCGGGATCGGGCGTGATGGGGCGGCGTGACGTGCCCGGCGCGGCCG
>DATADI010000589.1:0-27141 GCA_036258615.1 Thermomonospora sp.
CCCGCCGCGCACAGGCGGCGGGGCGCTCGGGCGTCGCGCGCGGTCAGTCCTTCGGCTTCCCGGATCCGGACGGGGTGGGGCTCGGGTCGCCGCCGCCGTCGAGGCCGGGCACGCCGCCGGTGGCGGTCCCGTCGGACTCGCGCCCGGCGGGCCGCTGCTGGCTGATCTTCCACCTGCCGTCCTGGCGGACCAGGCTGAGGTTCAGGTAGTTGCGGGTGACGTCCTGGGTTCCGGTGGGGCTCTTGACGCTGATGTCGAACACCAGCACGGCGCTGGCGAACCGGCCGTCCGCGCTCGCCACGTACACCTGGCTGGTCCGGGAGGTGAGGGTGAACTCGCCCTCGTCCATGCTCTTCTGCAGTTGCGCGACGTTGGTCTGCCGGGAGCGGGTGAGCGCGTCGCCGGTCAGGTACGACTGCGCCCGCGCCACCGATCCCCGCAGGTCGGTGCGGTCGTAGCTGAGCACCACGTTGCCGTAGTCGGTGACGACCTTGGTGACCTCGCGGCGGGCGTCCTCCCGGGCCGCCAGGTCGCTGCGGGAGTTCCACAGCAGCAGGACGGCCACGGCCAGGGCGGCGGCCAGCACGACCGCTACGACGGTGACCACCAGGGCCGTGCCCTCGGGCCGCCGCCCGGACGCCACCGGCTCGGCCTTGACCGTCGCGGGCTTCGGCTTCGGCGCGGGCTTCGGCTTCGGCGCGGGCTCCTCCGGCTCCTCGGGCTCCTCCGCCGAGTCGTCGGCGGCGTCCTCCTCGTCCAGGGCCTCCAGCACGTCCCGCAGGTCGTCCTCGGAGTCCTCGGAGTCGTCGTCGATGACCTCGATGACCCGTACCCGCCGGACCTTGCGGCGCGCGGGCCGGGCCGCCGGACGCGCGGCGTCGTCGTCGGAGCGGGCGTCGTCGTCGGCGCCCTCGGTGACGTCCTTGCTGGTCTTGGCGGTCACTTCAGCACTCCTCGGGTGGTCACTTGCGGCGGCGCAGCCGGGACAGCACGGGGATCGAGCCGACCATCACCCTGATCAGCACCAGCAGCGCGATGAGCGGCGGCACGTACACCAGCCAGGACGGCGGCCCCCCGGCGGCGGGCGACCGGTCCCCGGCGGTGCGGGCCAGGTCGGTGGTGGTCCGGGACGCCGGGTCGTAGGGCGGCAGGGTGTCGCCGGGCCCGCGGCCGGGGAAGTCCTTCTGCTTCGTCGCGCCCGGCGTCCGCCCGTCGGCGCAGGCCGGGATGGCGGCCACGGACGGCTGGGGCAGCGGCTTCTTGTACTCCAGGGTGGCCTTCTTCTTGAGCGTGATGAGGAACATCACGTTGAGGACCTTCTGGCCCTGGTCCTCGCCGATGATGTTGTTGAGGACGCGCACCAGCTCCCCTGACTGGGTGAGCGTGCGGCGCAGGTCACCGTAGAGACCGGGGTTCTTCGCGGTGAGGTCCATGTCCCCGAGGGCGTCCAGCGCGCAGCGGAGGTCGGGGCCGGAGTCCTCCAGCAGCCCGTTCACCGTCCGCAGGAAGTCGGGCCCCCGGTCGCGGAGCCCGGCCAGTTCGCCGCGCACCCCGCGCAGCGCCGCCACCAGCGCGGCCAGGTTGTCGATGCCCTCGCCGAGGGCCCCCCGGTTGGCGGCGAGCACGTCGGCGATCCGGCCGAGGTCGGTGGTGAGCCCGTCGATCAGGTCGGAGTCCCGGGCGAAGGTGGCGGTGAGCTGGTCGGTGCCGGTGATGATCTGCCGCAGCGAGTCCTCCCGTCCGGCCCAGCCCGCGGCCACCTCGCGCAGCACGGTCCCGGCGTCGTCGGGGTCGATGGCCTTGAGGGTCTTGTTGACCGCCCCGAACAGGTCCCCGTACGCGGGCGGGACGGAGGTGTCGGCGACCGGGATCCGCCCCGACCCGTCGGTGGGCATCCGGGGGCCGTACGCCTGGCCGGGCTTGGGGGTCAGCTCCACCACCGGCTCGCCGACCGCCGACTTGCGGGCCGCCGCCGCGGTCACCGCGCGCGGGATCCGCACGCCCCGGTCGATGTCCAGGCGGACCACCACCCGGTCGGACCGCAGCCGCACCGAGTCGATCTTGCCGATCCGGGTGCCGAGGTAGTCCACCTCGAAGTTGGGGTGCAGGCCGGGCGAGGACTCGAACTCGGCGGTGACGTGGTACGGGCGCTCGATGAAGTCGAACCGCACGACGTTCTGGAACGCCCACACCACCAGCACCGCGCCGAGCACCGCGAACACCACGACGTTGATCAGGACCCGGCTGTTCATCAGGGCCGCTCCAGGATGTCGTCGAGGTTCGGCATCGCGTCACGGACCTTCGGGGGCAGCGGGTCCCGGCCGCCGATCCGGGTGGGCCCGGAGGACGGGCGGGGCAGGATCGTGCCGTCCGGGAGCACCAGCCGCAGCAGCGGGTACAACAGCAGCTGGCCGTCGTAGGTGGCGCGCGGCAGCTCGGCGGTGAACACCTGGATCCCGTCGACGAGCCGCCCCAGCCGCTGCCGGTCTCCGGCGAGCAGCTTGAGCACCGGGTCCACCTGGCGGATGAGCTTCCTGAGCCTGGCGACCCGGCCCTGGAGGACCTTGTCGTTGAGCAGCCGGGCCGTCGTGGTGAGCTTCTCGACGGTGCGGAGGATCTCCTCGGCGTTGTCGTTGAGCATCCGGGTCGTGCGTTCCAGCTCCTCGGGCGTGCGGCGCAGGTGGTCGTCGCCCGCGGCGAGGGAGCGGCCGAGCCGGGCGAACTCGTCCACCGTCGTGGTGAGCCGCGCCCGCTGGTCGGCGAACATCTCCAACAGCACCGCCGACCTGGCCACCGCGCTGTTCAGCTTGGCGCCGTTGCCGCCGAACGCCGCCGCCCCGGCGTTGACGATGGTGGCCAGGTCGTCGCCCGCCAGCGCCTTGAGCAGCGGCCCGGCCCGCCCCACCACCTGCTCGAACGCCGGCTGGGTGCTGGTCCTCGCGATCCGGTCGCCGTCCCTGAGGAACGGGCCGGTGCCCAGGCCGCGGCCCGGCGGCGGTCGCAGGTCCACGAAGTTCTCGCCGAGCAGCGAGGTCACCTTGATCTCCGCCGAGGTGCCCTGGGGGATCCGGTACCCGTCCTTGATGGACAGGGTGACCTGGGCCTTGTAGCCGGAGACCAGCCGTACCCCGGTGACCGTGCCGACCTTGACGTCCGCGATCTGCACGCTGTGGCCGGTCACGAGTTGCTGGGTGTCGTCGAACGTGGCGACCAGGGTGAGGTCGCCCTTCGGCGCGCCCAGCGTCCTGATCGAGCAGCCCGGCAGGAGCAGCGTCAGCGCCAGGACCAGCGGCATCGCCCGTCTCATCAGTTGCCTCCCCCCTGCCAGGGGCAGTTGGAGTTGGGCGGCGGCAGCGGGCAGGGCACCTCGTCGCTGCCCTGCAGCCCGGTCAGCCAGGTGCGCAGGAACGCGTCGGTGGCGAACCGGATGTTGAGGGTCCTGGTCTTCTCGCCGTAGCCGCCGATCAGCGCCCCGCCGAGGTCGGGCAGCGCGTTGAGCAGCAGCGCGACGCGGTCGCTCTGCCCCTTGAGCATCAGCGCGACACGGGTGAGGACGGCCAGGTCGTACGGCAGCCGCCCCTTGTACTTCCTCAGCAGCTTGTCGCCCTGGTCGGTCAGCTCCAGGACGCCGCGCACCAGGTCCTGGAGTTCGCCGCGCTCGGCGGCCAGCACCCGGGTCGCGGTGCCGAAGTCGTTGATCATCTGGCCGAGCACCTGCTCCCGGCCGCGCACCACACCGGCGAGCCGGTCGAGGTTGCGGGCGACCTCCAGCAGTTCCCGGTCCTGCCCGGCGATGTTCTCCACCAGCCGCCCGGCCTGTTCGAGGGTCGCGTTGAACGCGCGGCCGTTGCCGCGCAGCGCGTCGGCCGTCCCGCCGAGCACCTCGTTGACCTTGGTGGGGTCGAGCGCGTTGCTCAGGTCGGTGAACGAGTCCAGTGCGTCGTCCACCTCGACCGGGACGTCGGTCCGCTCGAGGGGGATCTCGTCGGCGGTCTCCTTCGGGTCGCCCGGCTTCCACGGCGGGTGCAGCACCAGGTTGCGTTCGCCGACCAGGTTCAGCGGCACGATCGCGGCCCGCACGCCCCGCCGCAGCGGCACGTCCTCACGGAGGTGGAACCGGACGCGGATGCGGTCGCCGAGGTTGTCCACCGCGTCGACCTGGCCCACGTCCGCGCCCATCACCTTGACCTTGGAGCCGGGGTAGAAGGAGCGGGCCTTGGTGAAGTACACGGTCATCTCACGCTGCCCGCCGTCCGGCAGCAGCGCGCACCCGCCCAGCGACAACGCCAGGACGGCGACCACGGCGACGCACGCCCACCGTCTCATCAGTTGCCTCCACCGGGGTTCTTGGGCCGGGAGATCGGGCCGGGAGGCTGGATCGGGCCGAGCCCGGTGAGCAGCCCCTCCACCCAGTTGCCGTTGCCCTTCACGTTGGCGACCTGCGTGAACGTCGGGCCCATCAACGCGAAGCTGGTGTTGAGGGCGTCCATGTTCGGCGCGATCCGGGTGGTCAGCAGGTGCAGGTTGTCCAGCAGGGTGTTCAGCTCCCGCTGGTGCCCCTCGATGACCCGGGACAGGGTCCGCACGGTCCGGCCGCCCTCGCCGATGACGGCGGCGACCTCCCGGCGCCGTTCCACCAGGGTGCGCAGCAGCGTCCGGCTGTGCGTGATGATCTCGCGGAGCTGGGCGTCCTTGGCCGCCAGCGTCCCGGTGATCGTCCGGCTGCTGTCGATGAGCCGCTCGATCTCGGGGAAGGAGTCGTTCAGCGCGGCCGACAGCTTCCGGAAGTTCTCCAGCATGACGCGCAGCCGGGCGGCGCTGGGCGCCTCGATCCTGGCGGCCGACTCCAGCAGCCGGTCGATGGACCTCTGGTCGAGCCGCCGGGTGATGTCGGTGGCGCCCTCGACCGCGTCGGTCACGGTGAACGGCACGGTGGTGCGGGCCAGCGGGATCCGCCGCCTGCTCTCCGGGACGTCGTCGGCGTAGGGGCCGTTCGCCGGGACGGGTCCGGACAGCTTGAGGTACCGGCCGCCGAGCAGCGTGGTGGTCTGCACGTCGGCGCGGGTGTCGAGCCCGAGTTCGACGCCGGAGTTCACCCGCCAGGTGATGACGACGTGCCCCTTGTCGAAGTCGGGCCGTACCGACAGCACCCGGCCCGCCTTGACCCCGGCGACCCGGACGTCGTCGCCCTCCTTGAGCCCGCCGGTGTCGGTGAACACGCCGCTCATCTCGTAGCCGCGTTCCAGCAGGTGCAGTTGCCCGACGGCGAACGCGAACGCGCACGCGGCACCGATGACCAGCACGGAGATCAGCGCCACGACGCGGTGGTCGACGTCCCTCAGCGACTTGAGCGCCATCAGCCGCCTCCGATCCCGGCCATGGTGAGCATCCGGCGGAGCTTGGCCTCGTCCCTCGGGTCCAGGCCCCCGCCGCTCTCGGGCAGCCGCATCGGGAACGGGCACGGGCCCTGCACGATGTTCAGGCACAGCGCGTTGGTGCGCAGGAAGTGCCCGCCGTTGCCCGCCGCGAACAGCTGCCGCAGCGCCAGCGGCAGGTTCCGGACCATCTTCTCCAGCTGGTCGATCTTCCAGCGGGCGGTCTGGGTGAAGGTGGTGAGGTTCTCGATGATCCGGCCGAGCTGGGCCTCGTTGCCGCCGAGCACCTCGTTGAGCGTGGCGGTCACCGACGACACCTCGACGACCGCGCCCTCCAGCAGGGTCCGGTTGTCGGCGAAGACCTTCGTCAGCTTCTCCAGGTTGTCCACGCTGGCGGCGATCTGCCGGTCGCGGACCGCCACCGCCTCGGCGACCGTCCGGTAGTTCCGCAGCATCCCCTCGATGGTGGCGGCGCGGCGGCCGAACGCGGCGGTCAGCACCTCCACGTTCTGGATCATCTGGTTGATGTTCGCCTCGTTGCCGTCCAGCATCTCGGCGAACCCGGCCAGCAGCCGGTTCAGCATGGCGGGGTCGAGGCTGCGGGTCAGCGGCACCAGCGCGTTGACGACCTCGCTGAGGTCCACCACCGACTGGGTGTGCGGCACCCGGTCGCCGTCGCCGAGCATGGTGCGGCTGGTGCCGGGCCGCAGGTAGACGACCCGCTGGCCGATGGTGTTGCGCCACTGCACGGCGGCGGTGGAGTCGTCGGGGACGCGGACGTCCCGGTCGACCTCCATCACCACCACGGCCTTGCCGCGCCGGATGCCGATCTCGTTCACCCGGCCGACCGGCACCCCGGACACCTTCACCTGGTCGCCGGTCAGCAGCCCGGTGACGTCGTCGAACGTGGCGGTCAGCGTGTAGCGGTCGTTGAAGGAGGTGCCCAGGATCTGCTGGGCGATGAAGAACGTCAGCAGGCTCGTCACCACGGCGAACACCGTGAACGACACCAGCGAGCGGCGGTCGGGGCCGCGTCCCTTCCGGCCGAGGCGGCTCATCGGCGCCCCCCGGTCAGGTTCAGGAACGAGCCGGACGGGTCGGCCCGGCAGGCGTCGACGAAGATGTCGCACAGGTTGACCGGCAGGTAGGCCACGGCCTGGGCGAGCAGCGAGTTCTTCGGGCCCGGCACGCGGATGATGTCCGACAGCAGCCCGAAGAAGCGGTTGAGCCCGTCCAGCAGCGTGGGGATCTCCCCGCGTTCCTGGTACAGCACGTCCACGGCGCGGCTCGCGCCGTCGATGAACTCGGCGAGGTCGCCGCCGTTGGCCCGCAGCGTGCCCGACACCTCGTCCGACAGCCGCCCGGCCTGGGCGAGCAGGTCGGCGACCTTGTCGGGACGCCCGTTGATCGCGGGGGCGACGGCGGTGAAGTCGCGGGCCAGGCCGGTGAGGGTGTCGCCGCGCCCGCCGAGCACGCCCGACAGCGCGGCCACGTCCTCGATGAGCCGCTCGATCGTGGCCCGGTTCCGGTAGGCGAGGTCGAGCAGCCGGGCGCCGTTGTCGACCGACCGCCGCAGCGCCGGGCCCTGGCCGTGCAGCCCCCGCGCGAACGTGTGCAGCACGGTGGCCATGTCCTGCGGGTCGAGCGCCCCGGTCAGCCGGTACGCGGGCCAGGCCACGTCGGACAGTTCCTGCGGGTCCTTCGTCCGCCGGATGGTTCCGCCGTCGGGCAGGAACGGCCCGGCGGGGGTCCCCGGTCCCATGTCGATGGCCAGGTCCTTGGGCCCGAACACCGACAGGGGCTCGATGCTGGCGACCGCGTCGCGGGTGACCCGGACGTCGGCGTCGTCGACCCGGATGCGGACCCGGACCCGGCCGCTGGGCTCCAGCGTCACCGCGTCCACCCCGCCGACGGTGATGCCGCGGACCTTCACGTCCGACCGGTGGTCGAGGCCCTGCCCCGCCCGGCCGAAGGTCGCGTGGTAGTAGACGGCGCCGGAGTGGTCGGGGGTGGTGCCCACCAGCGCGAAGACGGTGCCGCCGACCAGGACGGCGGTGCCGAGCGCGCCGAACGTCAGGCGCGACCGCAGGGACAGGTTCTCGTCGCTCATCCGGTCAACCTCACGGTGCTGCCGTGGCCCCAGAAGATGTACGACAGGAGCAGGTTCACCAGGATGATCGCGACACTGGACTCGCGGATCGCCCGGCCCGCCGCGACCCCCACGCCCACCGGGCCGCCCGCCGCGTAGTAGCCCCGGTAGCAGTGGATCAGCATGATGACGAAGGCGAACACCGTCACCTTGATCACGCTGTACAGCACGTCCACCGGCGGCAGGTACAGGTTGAAGTAGTAGTCGTAGATCCCCGGCGACAGGCCGAAGTAGGTGACGGTGATGAACCGGGTGGCGAAGAAGCTGGCGAACAGCGACAGCAGGTACAGCGGCACCAGCGCGATCACCGCCGCCGCCACCCGGGTGCAGACCAGGAAGGTCAGCGAGTTGACGCCCATCACCTCCAGGGCGTCGATCTCCTCGGAGATCCGCATCGCCCCGATCTCGGCGGTGAACGCCGAGCCGACCTGGGCGATCAGCGCCACCCCGGCGATGATCGGGGTGACCTCGCGGACGTTGGCGAAGCTGGACAGCACGCCGCTGAAGGCCTCGGCGCCGATCCGCTCCAGGGCCGGGTAGCCCTGCATGCCGACCTGGGCGCCGGTGGCCAGCGACATGGTGGCGATCACGAAGATCATGCCGCCGCCGACGACCAGCGCGCCGACCCCGACGGTGATGTCGCTGACCTGGCGGAGCAGCATCCGGCCGTACTTGCGGCGCAGCACCAGGTCGAACAGCAGGTGGTAGAGCACCCGGCCGAGGAAGACCGGCAGGCCCGCGGCGGCGCCGAGCCCGGCGGCCCGGTCGCGCACCGCCCGGCCGAGGCGGCGGACGGGGGAGAGCACGGGAGTGGTCGCGACCATCAGAACCTCGGGGGGACGAGGACCTGGTACAGCATGGTGATCACGTAGTTCGCCGAGAACACCAGGATCGAGGTCAGCACCACCGCCTTGTTGACCGCGCGGCCCACGCCCACCGGGCCCAGGGCGCAGTTCATGCCCGCGTAGCAGGCCACGGCGGCGGCGACGAACCCGAAGATCCACGCCTTGAACAGCGTGACGACCAGGTCGGAGAGCTGGAGCAGCGAGGTCGCGCCGTCGAAGAAGGCGCCGGGGCTCACCCCCTGCTGCACGACGTTGAAGTAGAACCCGCCGGCGGTACCGGACAGGATCACCACCGAGCACAGCAGCACCGCCACCGTGCTGGCCGCCCACAGCCGGGGGGTGACCAGCCGGTGCACCGGGTTGATGCCCATGACCTCCATGGCCGCCAGCTCGTCGCGGATGTGCCGGGCGCCCATGTCGGAGGTGATCGCCGAGCCGCCCGCGCCGGAGATCAGCAGGGCCGAGGCCAGCGGCGCCACCTGGGTGATCATGTTGGCGACCACCAGCGCGCCGGTGCCCGACTGGGCGCCGAGCTGGCGGGCGATGTCACCGGCCTGCAGCGAGATGGTGGCGCCCAGCGGGATCGCGATGAGCAGCACGGGCACGCTGGTGACCCGGGCGATGAACCAGCACTGCTCGACGAACTCGCCCCACCAGGTGCGGACGTCCCAGGTGCGGCGCAGCCCCTCCAGGAGGGTGACGAACAGCAGGCCGGTCTCGTCGGCGGCCCTGCCGGCCCGCCGTAGCGCGTGGTCGGGTGCCCTGAGCAGGCCCAGGGCCATCAGCCGGTGCCCCTGCCGGGGGGAGCGGGGTCGAGGGACATACCAGCCTCCTTCGTTCTCGGACGTTGGCGCCCATCCGAAACACCGGCCGGGGGTCGCGTGGGGTGGGCGGCCCGCCCGGTGGAACCAGCCGAGGTCGGCGGATCACGTGACGGGGGTCACGGCGTGTCGTTCCCGCCCGCGGTGTGATCTGGAGCACTCTATTGGAAGAAGGTCTAAAAAGCGAGTACTTACCGAACGATCATCGGCGGGTTAGGATCTGCCGGTGCCGATGCCCGCGCCACGACGGGACGATCCCGTCGATCCGCTCGCCGAGGTCCCCGCCCGCTGGGCCGCCCAGGGGCTGACCGGCGAGCCCTGGCCGTTTCTGGCCATCTGCTCGCTGAGCCGGCTGCACCAGATCGTGGGCCGCGCCCTGGACGAGCTGCTCCGCGGCCTCGACCTGGGACGGACCGGATACTTCCTGCTCACCACGCTCGCGCTGATCAGCGGCGGGCGGGCCCGGCTGAGCACGCTGAGCCGGCTGGTGATGATCCATCCGACCACCGTGACCCTCACCGTCGACCAGCTGGAGCGCGCCGGGCTGGTGACCCGGGAGCCGCACCCCCGCGACCGCCGCGCCACCCTGGTCGCCATCACCGACCTGGGCCGGGACCGCGCCCGGGAGGCCAACGCGGCGGTGGAGCGGGCCACCGGCGGCGCGCTGGGCGACCTGGCCGGGCTGCACGAGGACCTGTTCACCGCGCTGCGGCCCGCCCGGCTGGCCGTGGGCGACACGGACCTCTGACGACACGTTCCGATAACAATACGCTCCGTGATATCTTCCGGGCCCCGGACCGCTCGTGCGTCACAATGCGTATCCTCGGACCCACCCAGCAGTCCACCCACGACAGGGCAGCCCACCTCATGCGTCACCGTCGGGGCGAAACGCCCGATCCACCGCGCAGGGCGGCGGCACCGCCGCCTCGCCCGCCGTCGCCGCGCCGGTCACCGCCGCGTGCCGCGCGCCGCCGCCGGACCCGGGAGGGCCGCCGGCTGTGGCTGCGGATCCTCACCAGCAACGTCACCATCACCCTCGCGGCGGCGGGCGTGCTGGTCGCCGTGGCCCTCAACATCGGGTCGTTCGGCTTCGCCAGGACCGACCCGCCCGCGATCGCCGCGGACCTGTCCGCCGGGGAGATGCTCCTGCTGCTGAACCGCTCCGACATGGACGCGGTCACCGCGAACGCGGTGGCCGCCGCCAAGCGCCGCGCCCACGAGCAGCGGCTCAGGGAGGAGGCCGAGGCCAGGCGACGGGCCGAGTGGTACCGCAAGAACCGCCGCAAGATCGAGGCGTCCAGGACCGCCGAGGCGTTGCGCACCATCAACCCCAGCGCCAGGCAGAACAAGGCGTACGGCAAGCAGATGAACGCCCTCAAGGGCTGGTCGGAGTGCTGGTCGTCGCTGGAGGAGCTGTGGGAGCACGAGAGCGGCTGGAACGAGCGGGCCGAGAACCCCTCCAGCGGCGCGTACGGCATCCCGCAGGCGCTGCCCGCCGAGAAGCTCGCCTCGGCGGGCGCGGACTGGCGCACCAGCTCCCCCACCCAGATCGCCTGGGGCCTGGGCTACATCAAGGCGCGCTACAAGGACCCGTGCCGCGCCTGGGACTTCTGGCAGGCCAACCGCTGGTACTGACCGTGGCAGCATGAGGGCCATGAGCACCGGGGGCCACGGCGAGGGGGGCGGCGGGCGGCAGTGGGCCCGCGCCGACGCCACCCGCCAGGGGCTGCTGCGGGCGGCCCGGGAGGTCTTCGCCGACCGCGGGTACGGCGAGGCGGGCATCGCCGAGATCGTCGAGCGGTCCGGGATCAGCGTCGGCAGCCTCTACCACCACTACGGCGGCAAGGCGGGCCTGTACCTGGCGCTGTGGGAGGACTACACCCGCGCCCAGGAACGGGGCGCCGCCCAGGCGGTGGCCGCCGCCCGGCAGGCCGGCGAACGCGACCCGATCGCCCTGTTCATCGCCGGGGCCCGCGCCTACCTGCGGGTCTGCTGGGAGCACCGGGAGGCGGCCCGGCTGTTCCACGGCGGCGAGGGCCCGTCCGGCTTCTCCCTGATCCGCCGCCGCCGGGCACGCCAGTGGCTGACCCAGAACTCCCGGCTGCTGCGCGGCCCCGAGGACGGCGACGCCTCCCCCCGCCGCCGGGAGGTGCTGAGCCTGGTGCTCACCACCGTGATCGGCGAGGCGGGCCGCGAGATCGCCCTGGCCGAGGACGAACGGGCGGCGAACGAGATCATCGACGAGGTCTGCCGCATCCTCATCCGCCTCGCCGGCTGACCCGCCCCGCCCCCGCGGTGAGGGCGGCGGGCCCTGGCATGCTGGCGCATATGCCGCATGTCGGGTATCACTGGCGTGTCCTGTCGGTCACGACGCTCGGCGTCCTGATGACCGGCCTGAACGCCAGCACCCTGAACGTGGCGCTGCCCGTGGTGGTGCGGCACTTCGGCGCCGGGGCGCTCGCCGCGCACTGGGTGCTGCTGTCGTTCATGCTGACCAACACCGTGCTGCTGGTGCTGTGCGGGCGGCTGTCGGACCTGTTCGGGCGGCGCGCGACGTACCTGGTCGGGTACGGGGTGTTCACGCTGGCCAGCCTGCTGCTCGGCCTGTCCCCCACGGTGGAGGCGCTGATCGGCCTGCGCGTGGTGCAGGCCGCCGGGTTCGCGATGATCCTGGCGAACGGCACCGCGATCATCACCCACGCGTTCCCGCCGCACCTGCTCAGCCAGGGCATCGGCCTGTACATGGCGACCATCTCGGTGTCGCAGGTGCTGGGCCCGTCGGTGGGCGGGTTCCTGGCCGACGCGGCGGGCTGGCGGTGGGTGTTCTGGTTCAACGTGCCGTTCGGGGTCGCCGCGTTCTGCTGGGGCGCGGCGACGCTGCGGACGGTGCCGCGCGGGCCGCGGGAGCCGGTGGACCTGCGCGGCGCGGCGCTGCTGCTGTGCTGGCTGGGCGGGTTGCTGCTGGCCCTGTCGGAGGCGGGCGCGCTGGGCTGGGACAGCCCGCTGGTGCTGACGGGGGCGGGCGCGTTCGCGGTCGGCCTGCCGGTGTTCTGGTGGGCGCAGCGGCGCACCGCCCATCCGCTGGTGGACCTGGGGCTGTTCGCCGACCCCGGGTTCGGGCTGGCGAACGCGGCGGCGTTCCTGCACACCCTCGCCCGGTTCGGGATCGTGCTGGTCGCGGCGCTGTTCTTCCAGGGGGTGCGGGGCACCGACGCGGCGACCGCCGGGCTGGCGGTGCTGCCGGTGCCGCTGGCGATGACGGTGGCCTCGCCGCTGGCCGGGACGCTGGCCCGCCGGGCGGGCCCGCGGACCGTCGCGGTGGCCGGGCCGGCGATGACGGCGGCGGGCCTGGCCGTGCTGCTGGCGACCCTGGACCGCGACACGCCGTACCCGGTGGTCGCGGCGGGGCTGGCGCTGATCGGCGCGGGGTCGGGGGTGTTCCTCACCGCCAACACCACGGCGATCATGGCCCGGGTGCCGCGTGACCGGCTCGGCGTGGTCAACGGCATGCGGCTGACCCTGCAGAACGTCGGCAACACCCTCGGGGTGGCGATGGCCCTCGCGCTCATCGCCGGGGCGCTCCCCCGCGCCGAACGGCCCGCGCTGTTCACCGGCGCGCCCCCGGCCGGGACGGCCGAGGCCCTGCTGGACGGCTACCGGCGGGCGCTGGCGGTGATGCTGGTCATGGCGCTGCTGACCATCGTCGCGGCCGTGGCGGGGCTGCGGGCGTCGCGGGACGGTTCGCCTGGTTCGCGGTGACGGACTGGCCACCCGGCGCGCTTGTGAACCGCTAGCCTAGCCGTCGGGTCATACCGTTACTTACGGAAAGCTGAAGTTGATGCCAACCTCCACCTGGTTCCGGCTGAATGTCGCCAAGCGCGAACGAGTGCTCGAAGTGGCGATGCGGGAGTTCGGGGAGCACGGCTACTCGACCGGGAGCCTCAACACGATCGCCCGGGAGGCGGGCATCGCCAAGGGCTCGCTGTTCCAGTACTTCACCGACAAGCTGGAGTTCTTCGCCTACGTCTGCGACGAGACCTCCCGGCGCGTCCGGGAGGACATGGAACGGCGGATCGCCGCGCTCGACCTCGACCAGCCGTTCGACGGGTGGCTGTTCGACGTGTTCTGCGAGTGGACCGAGTACATGGCCGACCACCCGCTGGAGCGGGGGGTCACCGCGGCGACCAACTTCGAGCTGAACAACGACGTGCGCGCGGTGGTGCGCGACACCGCCAACCAGCACTACCTCCAGGTGATCCACCCGGTGCTGGCGCTGTGGCAGGAGCGCGGCGACATCCGCGCCGACGCCGACCTGGAGGTGCTGGCGACGATGATCCTGATGACGCTGCCGTTCCTGGCCCTGGCGCCGTACTACGACGGCCTGGACCCGATCCTGGACCTGCGGGGCCGGTCCCCGGCGGAGCAGCGGCCGGTGATCCGGCAGCTGATCGCCGGGGTGAAGCCGCTGTTCGCCCCGCCGGAGAAGTAGCTACCGGCCGATGACGTAGTCGGCGGGCCGGGCCCGGCGGCTGGTCAGCCAGTACTCGAAGGTGAAGCCCGGCCACAGGGTGCGGTTGACGCCGTTGGCGTCCAGGTACCAGCTGTTGCAGCCGCCCTCGTTCCACACCGCCCGGCGCAGCCGCCGGTGCAGCCGGTCGTTGAAGCGGCGGGTGGCGTCGGGCCGGGGCTCGATGGTGTCGGCCCGCCGCTCGGCCAGCAGCCGCAGGCAGCTCAGGATGTGCTGGATCTGCACCTCGATCATGAAGACCACCGAGTTGTGGCCCAGCCCGGTGTTGGGGCCCAGCAGCATGAAGTAGTTCGGGAAGCCCGGGACGGTGGTGCCGTGGTGGGCCTCGGCGCCCTCGGCCCACACGTCCTGGAGCTTGATGCCGTCCCGGCCGACGACCTGCTGCTCCTCCAGGGCGTCGATCACCTTGAAGCCGGTGCCGTAGATGATGCAGTCCACCTCCAGCTCGCGGCCGTCGGCGGTGACCACCGAGTGCTCGCGGACCTCGGTGACGCGGTCGGTGACCAGCTCGACGTTCGGCCGGGTGAGCGCCGGATAGTAGTCGTTGGACAGCAGGATCCGCTTGCAGCCGATGGTGTAGTCGGGCGTGACCTTGCGGCGCAGCTCGGGGTCGGCGATCTGCTTGGCGATGTGGCGGCGGGCGATCGTCTCCTGCGGGCCGGACAGCCGGGGGTCGACGGTGAAGCCGACGGCGCGGGCCTCCAGCGCCCAGTAGATGCCGTACCGCACGGCCCGCGCCGCGCCGGGCACGGTCTTCAGCACCCGCCGGACGGGCCCGGGGATGGGCTGGTCGGGCTTGGGCTGGATCCACGGCGCGGTCCGCTGGAACACGTGCAGCCGCGCGGCCTGCTCGGCGATCTGGGGAACGAACTGGATCGCGGAGGCGCCGGTGCCGATGACCGCGACGCGCTTGCCGGTCAGGTCGTAGGAGTGGTCCCACTCGGCGGAGTGGAACGCCCGGCCCCTGAAGGTGTCGAGCCCGGGGATGTCCGGGTACGAGGGGACGTGCAGGGCGCCGACGGCGGAGACGACGGCCCTGGGGGTGTAGCGGGTGCCGTCGGCGAGCGTCACGTTCCAGCGGCGGCGCTCGTCGTCGTACTCCATCCGCTCGACCCTGCTGTTGTAGCGGATGTGCCCGCGCACGCCGTACTTGTCGGCGGTGCGGTGCAGGTACTCGTGGATCTCGCGCTGCGGGGCGAACATCCGCGACCAGCCCGGGTTCAGCTCGAACGAGAAGGAGTACATGTGCGAGGGGACGTCGCAGGCGCATCCGGGGTAGGTGTTCTCCCGCCAGGTGCCGCCGAGGTCGTCGCTCTTCTCGAGGATGACGAAGTCGTGGAAGCCGGACCGGATCAACTGGATCGCCATGCCCAGGCCGCCGAACCCGGTGCCGACGATGACGATCGCGGGACGCTCGCTCATGATCCCTCGCTTTCCGGTGGGCTACTTCGGGTAAGTTACCACGAGTAGGTTACTGCGGGTAGGGCAACCGGATAGGGTCATGCTGTGAGCGGTCCCACAACCAGGCCACGGCGGCGGATGGCGCGGGCCGAGCGCGAGCGCCAGATGCTGGACGTGGCCAAGCAGGTCTTCGCCGAACGCGGCTACCGCGCCGCGTCGATGGACGAGATCGCCGAGCGCTGCGGCGTGTCCAAGCCGATGCTCTACGAGTACTTCGGCTCCAAGGACGGCCTGCTGATGGCGGCGATCGACGCGGCCAAGGCCGAGCTGTACGAGGCCACCAGCGCCGCCATGGCGGGCGTGGCCGACCCCCACGAGATGGTCTGGCGGGGCATGCTGGCGTACTTCGAGTTCATGGACGCCCACAGCCGGTCGTTCGCCATGCTCCTGCAGGAGCCCCTGCTGGGGCCCGCCACCACCGGCGACGCGCTGGAACAGGCCCGCCGCCAGCAGAGCGGGCTGATCGCGCCGGTCATCGCCGCCCTGGCGCCCGGCCTGCCGGCCCCGGCGGTGGAGGCCTACACCGAGATCATCATCGGCGGCTGCGAGCGGCTGGCGGTGTGGCGGCTGGGCGACCCGGGCCTGTCGGCCGCCGAGGCCGCGCGGTATATGACCGACTTCACCTGGAACGGGCTGAAGGACCATCTCGGGCAACCCGCCCCCGTTCCCGCGCCCGGCGTGCCAAGATCGGAAGGCTCTCCGGTCGAGGAGGCGGGCTGACCTCCTCGGTCACCCCACCGGACCCACGGAGGTAGCGATGCCCGTAGCCCCCTTCGACGGCGCGCTGGCCGTCGTCACCGGAGCCGGCGGCGGATTCGGCCGCGCCACCGCCCTGGCCCTGGCCGAACGCGGCGCCACGGTCGTCGCCGCCGACCTCGACGGCGACGCCGCCGAGCGCACCGCCGCCCTGGCCGGCGCCCTCGGCCCGGCCGCCACCGCGTTCCAGGTGGACGTGTCCGACACGGCCGCGATGGAGAAGTTCGCCGCCGACGTGCGCGCGGGCCACCGGGTTCCCGACATCGTCGTCAACAACGCGGGCATCGCCGTCAGCGGCCCGTTCCTCGCCACCGGGACCGACGACTGGGAGCGGATCCTCGGGGTGAACCTGTGGGGCGTGATCCACGGTTCCCGGCTGTTCGGCGCGCAGATGCTCGAACGCTCCCGCGCCCTGCCAGCCAAGCCGGAGAAGCCCAACAAGGGCGGGCACATCGTCAACATCGCCTCCGCCGCCGCCTACTCCCCCAGCCGCGAGCTGTCGGCGTACTGCACGACCAAGGCGGCGGTGCTGATGCTCAGCGAGTGCCTGCGCGCCGAGCTGGCGGGCGCGCGGATCGGCGTCACCGCCGTGTGCCCCGGCTTCTCCGAGACCGGCATCGTCCGCAACGCCACCTTCGTGGGCGTGGACGACGAGGGGGCCCGGCGGCTGCGCGAGCTGGGCCAGCGCGTCCTGCGGATGCGCCGCTACCCGCCGGAGAAGGTGGCCGAACGGATCGTCGAGGCCATCGTGAAGAACAAGGCCGTCGTCCCGGTCAACGCCGAGGCCCACCTGGCGCGCGGCCTGTCCCGGCTGTCGCCCGGCGCGATGCGTCTGCTCGCCCGGATCCCGATTCCCCGCTGACCCTCGTCTCGGAGCGTGACGAACAAGCCACTCCTCGCTCACGCGGCGGCCTGACGTTCCTTGCGCTCACGCCGCCGCGTCTTGACTGTGCGTCTCACAGCGGTGAGGTTGAAGTCCTGGCGCCCGCGATCGCGGGGAGGCGCCCGTCGCGAGCGGAGGATGGCATGGCCTCAGGCGTGCGGTTCGGCGAGCGGTTGCGGAGCTACGACGAGCTGCGGGCGCGGGCGGCGCGCATCGCCTCCGGGCTGGCCGCGCTGGGCGTCGGCGCCGGTGACCGGGTCGCGGTGATGCTCCGCAACGAGCCCGCGTTCCTGGAGGTCACCGAGGCCGCCGGGCTGCTCGGGGCGTTGCCGGTGCCGGTCAACTGGCACTGGCGCGGCACGGAGCTGGACCACCTGCTCACCGACAGCGGCGCCCGTGCGGTGGTCGCGCACACCGACCTGGTCGCCACCGTCGAACGGTCGCTGCCGCGCGGCGTCCCGCTGGTCGAGGTCCGGGTGCCGGTCGAGCTGACCCGCGCGTTCGGGCTGCCGCCCAACGGGGTGACCCGCCGCCACCGGACCCTCGACGAGCTGATCGAGGACAACGACCCCTGGGACCGGCCCGCCGGCCACGCCCCGGCCGCGGTGATCTACACCTCCGGCACCACCGGACGGCCCAAGGGCCTGCGGCGCCTGGCGCACCCGCCCGAGCAGCGGCGGCGGCTGGCCGAGGCGACGCTGGAGGCGTTCGGACTGAGCCCCACGATGCGGACGCTGGTCCCCGCGCCGCTGTACCACACCGCCCCGAACGTCCACGCGGTGCTGGCGAGCCGGCTGGGCATCGACCTGACGATCATGCCGAGGTTCGACCCGGAGGACCTGCTGCGCACCATCGAGCGCCACCGCATCGAGCACGTCCAGCTGGTGCCGACCATGTTCGTCCGGCTGCTGCGGCTGCCCAAGGAGATCCGCGAGGAGTACGACCTGTCCTCGCTGCGGTCGGTGGTGCACGCCGCCGCGCCCTGCCCGGTGGACGTCAAGCACGCCATGATCGACTGGTGGGGCCCGATCATCCGCGAGTACTACGGCGGCTCGGAGACCGGCGCGGTCACCGCCTGCGACGCGGCCGAGTGGCTGGCCCACCCGGGCACGGTCGGCCGCCCGCTGTGGGACTGCGACGTGCGGATCCTCGACCCGGACGGCGCCGAACTGCCGCCCGGCCGGGTGGGCGAGATCTACCTGAGGCCGCCGTCGTTCTGGCCCGACTTCACCTACCTCGGCGACGACGCCAAGCGGCGCGGCATCGAACGCGACGGCTACCTCACCGTCGGGGACATGGGCTATCTGACCGAGGACGGCTACCTGTTCCTGTGCGACCGGGCGCACGACATGGTGATCTCCGGAGGGGTGAACGTCTACCCGGCCGAGATCGAGGCGTGCCTGCTGGGCCTGGACGGGGTCGCCGACGCGGCGGTGTTCGGCATCCCCGACGACGACCTCGGTGAGGCGCTGGCGGCCCACGTGCAGCCCGCGCCGCGCGCCCGGCTGACCGCCGACGCGGTACGCGACCACGTCCGCGCCAATCTCGCCGGATACAAGGTGCCGAAGGTCGTGGTGTTCGAAGAGGCGCTTCCCCGGGAGGACTCCGGGAAGCTGTTCAAGCGGCGGCTCCGCGAACCCTACTGGGCGGGTGCGGGACGGCGGATCTAGCGGTCCGTGACGGCTTGACTGATATGCGCGACGAACGCCGTCGGCGCCATTTCGGTAGAAGGGCGGGCGAGCGTCCGGCCATTGGCCCGGCGGCCCGGAAACCCGGGGGCCTCACACACGGGTCCGCCGGGCGGTGACCCGCCCGGCGGACCCGGTCTCGCAGTGTGCTGTGCCTTCCTCTGCCAAGGTCGGTCCGGGGTCGTCAGACCCAGGACACCCCACGCGGTCGCGCGGCCACGTCGTGCGCCTCCTCCTCCAGGGCACGAGCGCCCCCACGCCCGCACCCGACGCCATGTCGAGACCGATACCCCCCTCGAATCGGCTTACACCCGCATTTACCGCCTTACCTTAAGGGTGAATCGCCGGTCAGCTGCCGGGATCGGCGGGTACGGGCGGCAAAAATTGCTTTAACGAAGATGGCCCAGCACTTCTCGGGCGACCGCCGCGGCCTCCGCCAGGCACCTTTGCCGCTGCGCCGCCGCACCCTTCTCACCGGCCGTCCGCTCGCTGTAGCTGACCGTTATGACGGCATTGCGGGTGCGCACCGCGACCTGCCCGGTGGCGATCGGCAGGCGCCGGTCGGTCTTGAACCAGCGGAACGCCTGGTCGCCGATCCCGCCCTGCCGTTCCAGCACCACCGTCCGCTCCTCGGTGACCTTGCCGGCCAGCGTCCACTTGATGCCGAAGTGGCGGCGGGCGCTCTCCACCGGCGGCACCGCGCCGCCGGACGGGTAGAGCCTGGCGTCGATCTCCAGCCAGCGGAACCGCTTCCCGCCCGCGGGCGTCCGCGACCCGTACGCGCAGTAGGAGAACGTGGAGTTGCCGCTCATCTGCGGCCCGCCGCCCGGCGCCACCCGGCGCACGGTCGCGGCCGACACGCTGCGGCAGGCCGGGGGCAGCGCGGTGTACACCGGCTCGGTGGACGACGCGGACGGGGACCGCCCGCCCGGCGCGGTGGACCCGGTCGCCGACGGGCCGCCACCGTCGTTCCCGTCGTCCCCGAACGGGAGCAGGAGGAACACCAGGACCGCCACGGCGGCCAGCGCGCCCGCCGCCGCCAGCACGGTCGTCCGCCGGGACCGGCGGGCCGTCTCCGGCGGCTCCGGCGGCGAGTAGATCCGGTCGAAGTCCCCCGGCGGCCGAGGCAGGCCCACGCGCCGCTCCCTCCTCCCCCGAGTGCTCCCTTCCGAAAGGCTAGGCAAAGCCCAGGGCACCCGCCAGTTGGCGTGTCCGTTTTGTCGGTGCCGACGGTGACAATGGGGTGATGCTGCTCGCCGAGATCACCCGTACCTCCGCGGCGGTGGCCGGCACGTCGGCGCGCCGGGGCAAGATCGCGCTGCTGGCCGGGTGCCTGCGCGACGCCGGTCCCGGGGACGCCCCCGTCACCGTCGCCTACCTGTCCGGCGAGCTGCCCCAGCGCCAGATCGGGGTCGGGTACGCCGCGCTGCGCGAGCTGCCGCCGCCCGCCGCCGAGCCCTCCCTGACGGTCGCCGAGGTGGACGCCGCCTTCACCGAGATCGGGGCGGTCTCCGGCAAGGGGTCGGTGACGCGCCGTCGTGAGCTGCTGGGCGCGCTGCTGGCCCGCGCCACCCGTGACGAGCAGGACTTCCTCATCCGGCTGCTGTCCGGTGAGCTGCGCCAGGGGGCGCTGGTGGGGGTGATGGCCGACGCGGTCGCCGCCGCCGCCGAGGTGCCCGCCGCCCAGGTCCGCCGTGCCGTCATGCTGCGCGGCGCGCTCGGTCCGGTCGCGACCGCCGCGCTGAGCGGCGGGTCGGAGGCGCTCGCCGCGTTCACGCTGCAGGTGGGCCGCCCGGTACGGCCGATGCTCGCCGCCGCCGCTCCCTCGATGGAGGAGGCGTTCGCCAAGCTCGACAGCGGGCCTGGCGGCAAGCGGGTCGCCGTGGAGTGGAAGCTCGACGGCGTCCGCGCCCAGATCCACATCGCCGACGGGCGGGTCGGGGTGTTCACCCGCACGCTCGACGACATCACCGGCAGGCTGCCCGAGGTGGTGGCGGCGATGCGGGCGCTGCCGGTCCGCGACGCGGTGCTGGACGGCGAGCTGATCGCGCTGCGCCCGGACGGCCGTCCCCACCCGTTCCAGATCACCGGGGCCCGCGCCGCGACCCGTACCGCCGCCGGGCCGGAGCCGGTGCCGCTGTCGGTGTTCCTGTTCGACGCGCTGCGGCTGGACGGCGCCGACCTGCTCGACCGGCCCGCCGCCGACCGGTACGCCGCGCTGGCCGAGGCGGTGCCCGCCGAGCTGCTGATGCCGCGCCTGGTCACCGACGACCCGGACGAGGCCGCCCGGTTCTTCGCCGGGGCCGTCGAGCGCGGCCACGAGGGCGTGGTGGTCAAGTCCCTCGACACCCCGTACACGGCGGGCCGCCGGGGCGCCGGATGGGTGAAGGTCAAGCCACGGCACACCCTCGACCTGGTGGTGCTGGCCGCCGAGTGGGGCCACGGCCGCCGCCGGGGCTACCTGTCGAACCTGCACCTGGGCGCCCGCGACCCCGAGACCGGGGGGTTCGTCATGCTCGGCAAGACCTTCAAGGGGCTGACCGACGAGCTGCTGGCCTGGCAGACCGAGCGGTTCCGGGAGCTGGCGGTCGAGGAGGACTCCTGGACGGTCCGGCTGCGGCCGGAGCTGGTGGTCGAGATCGCCTTCGACGGCCTGCAGCGCAGCCCCCGTTACCCGGCGGGCCTGGCGCTGCGCTTCGCCCGGGTGCTGCGCTACCGCCCCGACAAGACCGCCGCCGAGGCCGACACCATCGACACCGTCCGGAGCCTGGCCGTGCTTCCCTAGCCCGAGAAGTGGATCGGGTTGACCAGGTCGGCGTAGATCAGCAGGGCGCCCATGAAGAGCATCACCCCGGCCATCACGTACGTCAGCGGCAGGGCCTTGGCGACGTCCACGTACCCGGGGTCGGGGCGGCGCAGCAGCCGGGCGAACCCGCGCTTGACCGCCTCCCACAGGGCGCCCGCGATGTGCCCGCCGTCCAGCGGCAGCAGCGGGACGAGGTTGAACATGCCGACCCCGAAGTTGACCGCCGCCAGCACCGAGATGAACCAGGCGATCTTGTCGGTGGTCTCGTGCTCGGAGGCGATGATCTCACCGCCGATCCGGCTGGCGCCCACCACGCCGATCGGGCCCTCGGGGTCGCGTTCCTCGCCGCCGAACGCCGCGTCCCAGACCCCCACCATCCGCTGCGGGAGCTGCGCCAGCGCGACGACGGTGCGCTCGGTCATCTCGCCCATGTGGTCGACGACCGCGCCCGCCCCCAGCCGTTCCCGTTCCACCAGCGGGGAGATGCCCAGGAAGCCGACGGTCTCGGTCCGGTCGGAGTCGTCCAGGGAGCGCAGCCGGTTGGTGGTGACGGCGACGCTGAGGCTGCGCCGGGCGCCCTCGCGGTTCTCCACCACGATCGGCACGGTCCTGCCGCCGGAGGCCCGGATGAGCTTCTGGAGCTGGGCGTAGTCGGAGATCGGCCGCCCGTCGAAGGACACGAAGCGGTCGCCAGGCCGCAGCCCGACCGCGGCGGCCGGGGTCAGCGGCTCGCCGGGGCGGCAGTCGCGCCCGGCCTCGGCGGCGGGGATGGTGCACTTGGACACCGTGCTGATCACCGGCTGCGGCCGGTCCACCCCGAAGCCCATGATGAGGATGGCGAAGAACAGCACCGCCAGCGCGATGTTCATGGCGGGCCCGGCGAACATGATCAGCAGCTTCTGCCACCACTTCTTGGCGTAGAAGACGCGGTCGCCGTCGTCGGGGCCGACCTCCTCCAGCGCCGCGCCCCGGGCCGAGTCGATCAGCCCCTGGAACGGGCCGGTGCGCATGGCGCGGGCGGTGCCGTGCGCGTCGCCCTTGCGCGGCGGGAGCATCCCGATCATCCGGATGTAGCCGCCGAACGGCAGCCACTTGATCCCGTACTCGGTCTCGCCCCGCCGGGTGGACCACAGGGTCGGCCCGAACCCCACCATGAACTGGGTGGTGCGGACGCGGAAGAGCTTGGCGAAGCTGAAGTGGCCCAGCTCGTGCAACGCGATCGACAGCATGAGCAGCAGGAAGAACAGCAGCGCGCCGCCCAGCACGACCAGCGATTCCATGGACCCTCCGTTGATCTCCCCGACCGGCTCAAGCGTATGTCATCGGCTCCGGCCGATTCGGTGCAAAGCCGGTCGGAAGCCGGTCATGCCAGGAAGCCGCGCAGCAGCGCGGCGGTGCCCTCCAGGTGCTCGACGACCGCGCGCCGGGCGGCGTCCGGGTCGCCCGCCAGGATCGCGTCCACGATGGCCACGTGCTGGGCGGCGGAGTGCTCGATGTTGCGGCGCAGCACCGGGATGGCGTTGAGCAGGTCCGTCACCCGCATCCGGGCGTCGGCGCAGGTCGCGGCGAGCAGGGTGGAGCCGGTCAGCTCGGCGATCGTCAGGTGGAACCGGGCGTCCAGCCGCCGGTACTCGGCCGCGTCGGCGCCGTTGACCGCGTCCAGCGCCCACCGCAGCCGGGCCGACTGCGCCTCGGTCAGCGTCTGCGTCGCCAGGAGCTGCGCGGCGCCGGTCTCCACCGCCATCCGGTAGGTGAGGGCGTCGGTGAGCTGCTCGACCTGGCCCTCGGCGACGCGGGCGAGGTCGCCGCGCCGGGGCCGGGGCGTGCGGTAGGTGACGAACGTCCCACCGGAGCGGCCCCGCCGGGACTCCACGTACCCCTCCTCCTGGAGGGCGCGGATCGCCTCGCGCAGCGTCACCCGGCTGACGCCGAGCCGGGGGGCCAGTTCCCGTTCGGGGGGCAGCCGCTCGCCGTGCGCCACCACGCCCAGCTTGATCACCTGGAGGAGACGTTCGACCGTCTCCTCGAACGCGTTGCCGGCCCGGACCGGGCGGAGCACCGCCGCGAGCGGGTCGGGGCCTTCCGGCGGGCCCTGCACCTGATCGTCGATCTCGCTCAGCATGGCCGCCCTTCGGTGCTGGTTCAGGCCGTCCGGGGGCAACGTTACCGGCCGGGTCACGGGCCGTCCCGCCCGTTGCCGGGGCGTACCCGGTTCCGGACAGGTCACAACTACCGTGGAGCGGGTGACGGCACAGGTGGCGGTGTGCGGGCCCGCGGCGGCCACGCCGGAGGAGGAACGCGACGCGCGGCGGGTGGGGCTGCTGCTGGCCGAGCGCGGCGCGGTGGTGCTGTGCGGCGGGTACGGCGGAGTGATGGGCGCGGTCGCGGCCGGGGCCAGGGCGGGCGGCGGCACGGTGGTGGGCCTGCTGTCCGGCGCCGACCGCGCGGGCGCCTCCCCGGACCTGACCGTGGCGGTGCCGACCGGGCTCGGGCAGGCCCGCAACGTCCTGCTGGTCAACGCCGCCGACGCGGTGATCGTGGTCGGCGGGTCCTGGGGGACGCTGTCGGAGCTGGCGCACGCGGTGCGGCGCGGCGGCGTCCCGGTCGTCCAGCTCGGCGGGTGGCGGGTCCTGGACGGGGACGGCCGGGAGCCGCCGGGCGTCCGGCACGCGGCCACTCCGGAGGAGGCGGTCGCCCGCACGGGGCTGTGGGCATGACGGCGGCCGGCTGCTAGCCTGACCCCGCGCCGACACACACCCCCGAGCGGGAGAGCGCCCTCGCAGCCGGCGGGGGCCGCCGAAGGAGCAACCCCTCCCCGGAACCTCTCAGGCCCAAGGACCGCGCGGGGCAGGCGACCTCTGGAAAGCGGGGACCCTCGCGTCCCCCGCCGAAGGTGAAAGCGGCCCGTACCGCGGGGCGTGAAACTCTCAGGCGCCGATGACAGAGGGGGAGGCACCGCCAACGCCTGGTGCGAGTGGGAGCATGAGACCAGCGCACCGCGACAAGGAGCCGACCCGTGCCTGCCGACCACGCCACTGCCAAGAAGACGCCGCTGTACGACGTCCACCGCGATCTCGGCGCCACCCTCGTGGACTTCGCCGGGTACCTGATGCCGCTGCGCTACGCGAGCGAGACCGCCGAGCACCGCGCGGTCCGCACCGAGGCGGGGCTGTTCGACCTGTCCCACATGGGCGAGATCTTCGTCGAGGGCCCGCAGGCCGCCGCCGCCCTCGACCACGCGCTGGTGGGCGAGCTGTCGGCGGTGAAGGTCGGCCGCGCCCGCTACACGATGATCTGCGCCGAGGACGGCGGCGTGCTGGACGACCTGATCGTCTACCGGCTGGCGGACGAGCGGTTCCTCGTCGTCGCCAACGCCGCCAACATCGCCACCGTCCGGGAGGCGCTGCGCGAGCGCGCCGCGGCCTTCGAGGCCACGGTGGACGACCGCTCCGACGCGTACGCGCTCATCGCACTGCAGGGGCCGCAGGCACAGGCGATCCTCGGCCAGTTCACCGACGCCCCGCTGGAGGGCCTCAGGTACTACGCCTGGCTGCGCGGCCGGGTCGCGGGCGCCGACGCGCTCATCGCGCGGACCGGCTACACCGGCGAGGACGGCTTCGAGCTGTTCGTCGCCAACGCCGACGCCGTCGCGCTCTGGAACGACCTCGCCCTCGTGGACGGCGTGCTGCCCGCCGGGCTGGCCGCCCGCGACACGCTGCGCCTGGAGGCGGGGATGCCGTTGTACGGCAACGAGCTGACCACCGAGGTCACCCCCTACGAGGCGGGCCTCGGCCGGGTCGTGAAGCTGGGCAAGCCCGGTGACTTCGTGGGTAGGAAGGCGCTGGCGGACCGCGCGGCCACCCCGCCGGACCGTAGGCTCGTGGGCCTGGTGGCGCACGGCCGCCGGGCGCCCCGCAGGGGGTACGCGGTCGTGACGGCGGACGGCACCCCGTGCGGCGTCGTGACCAGCGGCGCCCCGTCGCCCACACTGGGCAGGCCGATCGCGATGGCCTACGTCGAGCGCGGGGCCGTCGACGCCGGGCCGGGCCTGGCCGTGGACGTGCGCGGCAGGCACGAGCCGGTCGACGTGGTCGACCTGCCGTTCTACAAGCGTTCCTGATACGTGCGGATCCGGGAAGAGAGAGCAATCGTGAGCGTTCCTGAGCAGCTCCGTTACAGCGAAGAGCACGAGTGGGTGGCCGGTCTCGGCAGCGAGGACGGGGTGGTGACGATCGGGATCACCGCGCACGCCGCGGACGCGCTGGGCGAGATCGTCTACCTGGAGTTGCACTCCGGCGAGGGCGACACGGTGGAGGCCGGCGAGCCCTGCGGGGAGATCGAGTCCACCAAGTCGGTCAGCGACCTGTACGCGCCGGTGTCCGGGGAGATCACCGCGATCAACCAGGCGGCGATCGACGAGCCCAAGGTCATCAACGACGACCCGTACGGCGAGGGCTGGATCTTCAAGGTGCGGGTGGAGACCGAGCCCGGCGACCTGCTCGACGCCGAGTCCTACGGCAAGCTGATCGAGGAGTCCTGATGACCTCCGCGATGTACGAGTCGCTGGCGGCCGTGGACCCGCAGGTGGCCGAGGCCGTCCGGGCGGAGCTGCACCGCCAGCAGTCCACCCTGGAGATGATCGCCTCGGAGAACTTCGCCCCGGTCTCCGTGCTGGAGGCGCAGGGCTCGGTGCTGACCAACAAGTACGCCGAGGGCTACCCGGGGCGGCGCTACTACGGCGGCTGCGAGTACGTGGACGTCGCCGAGCAGCTGGCGATCGACCGGGCGCGGGAGCTGTTCGGGGCCGACCACGCCAACGTCCAGCCGCACTCGGGCGCGCAGGCCAACACGGCGGTGTACTTCGCGCTGCTGAGCCACGGTGACACGATCCTGGGGCTGGACCTGGCGCACGGCGGGCACCTCACGCACGGGATGCGCATCAACTACTCCGGCAAGACGCTCAACGTGGTCCCCTACCACGTGCGGGCCGAGGACGGCCGGGTGGACATGGAGGAGGTCGCGGCGCTGGCCGCCGAGCACCGCCCGAAGATGATCGTGGCGGGCTGGTCGGCGTACCCCCGGCAGCTGGACTTCGCCGAGTTCCGGCGGATCGCCGACTCGGTGGACGCGCTGCTGATGGTGGACATGGCGCACTTCGCGGGGCTGGTGGCGGCCGGGCTGCACCCCTCCCCGGTGCCGTACGCCGACATCGTGACCACCACGACGCACAAGACGCTGGGCGGGCCGCGCGGCGGGCTGATCCTGTGCCGCCAGGAGTACGCCAAGAAGATCAACTCGGCGGTGTTCCCCGGTATGCAGGGCGGGCCGCTGGAGCACGTGATCGCGGCCAAGGCGGTGGCGCTGAAGATCGCCGCCTCGGAGGAGTTCCGCGAGCGGCAGGCCCGGACGGTGGAGGGCGCCAAGATCCTCGCCGACCGGCTGCTGGCGGACGACACCGCCAAGGCCGGGGTGAAGGTCCTCACCGGCGGCACCGACGTGCACCTGGTGCTGGTCGACCTGGTGGACTCGGAGCTGACCGGCCGGGACGCCGAGGACCTGCTGCACTCCATCGGCATCACGGTCAACCGCAACGCGGTGCCCAACGACCCGCGTCCCCCGATGGTCACCTCCGGGCTGCGGATCGGCACCCCGGCCCTGGCCACCCGGGGCTTCACCCGCGCGGACTTCGCCGAGGTCGCCGACGTCATCGCGCTGGCGCTGCAGCCCGGCCCGGACACCGCGGCGCTGCGCGCCCGGGTCGAGGCGCTGGCCGCGAAGCACCCCCTGTACCCCGGCCTGTGATCGGCCGCGGGGGGGGGGGGGGGGGGG
>DATADI010000590.1:0-7913 GCA_036258615.1 Thermomonospora sp.
GACCGACGCCACGGCCGGGACCGCCCGGGCCTGGCGCGGGAGCCGGGCCTGGCGCGGGCCCATAGCCGGGACCGGGGCCGTACGGGCCGGGGGCCGGTGGGGGCTGCTGCCAGGGACCCTGCTGCCCGGGGCCGGGCCGGCCGCCCGGTCCGGGGGCGGGTGGGGGAGAACCGTAGGCCATGGCGGACTCCTCTCAAAGGGTCCACGTGAAGCGTCTGACGAAGTCTATGAGTATTCGACCGGTTCGAAGGTTCACAGGTTCCAGGGTCAGGGACCGGGCGCGTCCAGCGCGACACCTCCGAACCTGCCGTCCGGGGCGCCGCCCTCGCGCTCGTACAGGGTGAGGCCGAGGGCGGGCACGCGCTGGAGACGGCCGCGCGGGACCACCTCGTGGCCGAGGTCGCGCAGCAGCCACAGCACGTCGCCGGCGGGCTCGTCCAGCAGGTCGATGCCGTCCAGCCGCGGGCGCAGGCCGGGGTTGCCTCCCCAGCCCGGCGGACGTTCGGCGAAGATCTGGCCGACCCGTTCCGTCCCGTCGGGCCGCCGTTCGGTGGAGACCGCCAGGCGCCCGCGCCCGATCCGTACCGCGCGGTGGTCGGCCCAGCCGCACAGGAAGCTCGCGACGGGCGGCGGCGTGCGGCAGGCGCGGGCGACCGCCGTCAGGGCGGTCCAGGCGTCCTCGGCGGAGGTGTCGAACAGCAGGTGCGCGGCGGGCAGCAGGGCCCCGCGGCCGGGCGTCAGGGTGACCACGAACGGCGCGACCCGGCCGGGGAAGCGAGCGGGGTCGGCCTCCCGCAGGGTGACCAGGCCCTCCCAGCAGGTCGGCTCGTCCACCCCGAACCAGGTGATCTCCGCCTCCGCCCCGAACAGGTCGAAACAGTGGTCGGTCACCGCGACCGCGACCCGCTCCCGGAGCGCCTCGGCGACCTCCGCGAGCCGCGCCTGCCACCACGGGGGCTCCTGGTCGCCGCGTCCCCCGGTCTGCCAGCGCACGCCGTTCTCGCCGAGGGCCGTGCGCCGCTCGTCACCCGACTGGTCCACGACGACGTAGTGCCAGCCGTCCGGCTCGCCCCGCAGCACGACCCGGACCGGCACCCGGCCGTACGCCCGCGCGTCCTCACCCCACATCGCCCCGCCCCCAGCCGCGCCTCGGACCCGTCCCCGCCGACGAACGTATCCAGTCACGCCGCCGGTGTACGGACGATTCACGCACATTTCGGCGGAAGGCGCTCCGCCACAGATCGCCGAGGTGGCGGCTCCCACAATGCGCAGGTGCGGAACGATAACGTCGGAAACGCATCCCCGCGGTTCAGGAGGTTCACCGTGACCCAGCCCGACCAGGTCCTGCGCTCGCCCAAGGAGCGGAGGACCGTGGAGAGCGCGGTGCGTGCCCTGTCGGCCGTCGCCCCGCCGGGCTGGCGGCGGCTGCGGCTCGCGTTCTACGCCACGGTCGGGATCGACAGCGCCTCCCTGGAGGCCGTCTGCATGGACGGCGGCACCCGCACGCTCGTCCCGCCGGGACGCGCCATGCGGTACATGGACGAGCTGCGCACCGCGACGTACCGCCGGGACAGGGGCGCGTGGTTCACCGCCCGCCTGGACATCGAACGGTCGGGCCGGTACAGCGTGGAGTTCGACTACGAGGGCGAACCCGACTTCAACCCGCCCCTCACCGCGTCGGCGTACGCCCTGGACCTCGAGCGTTTCCCCCGTTCGGACGAGCACACCCCGGCCTGGCTCCGCGACAAGCTCCGCGAGGCCCTGAGCGAGGCCCCTTAGCGACGCGGCCGAAACCCGGGTTGGGGCACCAGGTCGGCGAGGGCAGACTTGAGAGGTGCCCTCGATCCTGCCCGACGGTGAACCCGTCCCCGCCGACGGCGTGCTCCCCGCGAGCGCCCTGGAGGGGATCGGCACCCGGCCGTTCGCGTTCTACGTCCATGTGCCGTTCTGCGTGACGCGCTGCGGCTACTGCGACTTCAACACCTACACGGCGACCGAACTCGGGCCGGGGGCGAGCCGTGAGACGTACGCCGACACGGTCGTCAGCGAGATCCGCCTGGCGCGGCAGGTGCTGGGCGAGGCCGACCTGCCGGTCGAGACGGTGTTCTTCGGCGGCGGTACGCCCACGCTGCTCCCGCCCGAGGACCTCGGGCGGATCCTCTCGGCGATCGACGCCGAATTCGGCCTGACCCCGGGCGCTGAGGTGACCACTGAGGCCAACCCCGAGTCCGTCGACGAGGACTACCTCGGCAAGCTGCGCGCCGCCGGGTTCACGCGCGTTTCGTACGGAATGCAGAGCGCCCGCGAACACGTCCTGGCGGTGCTCGACCGTACCCACACGCCCGGCCGAATCCCCCAGGTCGTCGAATGGACCCGAAACGCCGGTTTCGGACACATCAACCTCGACCTGATCTACGGCACACCGGGGGAGAGCGACGCCGACTGGCGCGCCTCGCTGGAGGCGGCGCTGGCGGCCGGCCCCGACCACGTGTCCGCGTACGCCCTGATCGTGGAGGAGGGCACCCGGCTGGCCGCGCAGGTCCGGCGCGGGGAACTGACGGCTCCCGACGACGACGCGATGGCCGACCGCTACCTGATGGCCGAAGAGATGCTCGGGTCGGCCGGACTGCGGTGGTACGAGATCTCCAACTGGGCGACCGGCCCGGAGGCCGCCTGCCGCCACAACCTCCTGTACTGGACCGGCGCCGACTGGTGGGGTGCGGGCCCCGGCGCGCACAGCCACGTCGGCGGCACCCGCTGGTGGAACGTCAAGCACCCCGCCGCGTACGCCGCCCGCCTGAACGAACACCGCAGCCCCGCCCACGCCCGCGAGGTACTGGACGCCGAGGACCGCCACATCGAGCGCATCATGCTGGAACTCCGCCTCGCCGAGGGCTGCCCCACCCACCTCCTGGACGACGCCGCAGTACGCCGCGCCATCACCGAGGGCCTGATCGAGGCGGCCCCGTACGAGCAGGGCCGCGCAGTCCTGACACTGCGCGGTCGCCTACTCGCCGACGCCGTGGTCCGCGACCTCACCTGACCCCAACCGACCCCATCGAAGCTCCCCGCCGCGCGAGGATCGCATTCCGTGTGCCCTCAGGAGAGCGGCCAGGCGGATCGGACCGGAGTGTTCGCGGTGTGACGACCGTCTGGCTGCCCTCCGGAGGGGCTGGGGGCGGATCCCGGGAGGGGTCAGGTGACCATGGGCCAGGCCAGGAAGGTGGGGAAGCGGTACCACTCGCCCCGGTTGGCCGCGATGGCCGCGATGACCAGCATCACGAGCCAGGCGATGCAGACGGCGAAGATCGTGATGAAGCCGATCAGCACCAGCATGAGGACCACGCTGATGACCGTGTAGACGGTCTGTGTGATGGCCAGGTTGAGGCCCTGCGCCGCGTGGAAGCGCACGAACGGCGACTCGTCCTTCTTGATGAGGTAGACCACCAGCGGGGCGAACAGCCCGAAGACGAACTGTCCCAGGTGGGTCAGCATCGCCCAGTTGCGCTCGTCGGGCGTGGTGCCGTAGCCGGGCTGGCCGTAGGGCTGCATCGGCCCGTAAGCGGGGGCCTGCCCGTAGCCGGGCTGTGCTCCGTACCCCGAGGGGTCGCCGTAGCCGGGCTGGCCGTACCCGGGCTGGCCGTAGCCCGGGGGCTGCCCGTAGCCGGGGGTCTGTCCGTAGCCCGGCTGCCCGTACCCGGGTTGCTGGCCGTATCCGGGCTGCTCTGGGGTCCCGTACGACATGCCTTGTGCTCCTTCCGAGGATCACCTAGGCGGGGGGCTCGGGAGCGGTGACGAAGTCTATGAGTTCTTCGACGCGCCCCAGCAGCTCCGGTTCCAGGTCCGTGTAGGAATTCACGGCGCCCAGGATCCGCCGCCAGGCCGCCCGGACGTCTCCGGGCCAGCCCAGCGCGGCCAGCACGCCTTCCTTCCACGGTACGCCGCGGGGGATTTCCGGCCAGTGCTCGATGCCGAGCGCGGACGGCTTGACGCCCTGCCAGACGTCCACGAACGGATGCCCGGTGACCAGCACGTAGGGCGAGGTGACCTGGGCCGCGATGCGGCTCTCCTTGGAGCCCGCGACGAGGTGGTCGACCAGGACGCCCAGCCGGCGGCCCGGCCCGGGGGCGAACTCCTCCACCACGGAGGGAAGGTCGTCCACGCCCTCCAGATACTCGACTACCACCCCTTCGACACGCAGGTCGTGGCCCCAGATCTTCTCCACCAGTTCGGCGTCCTGGACGCCCTCGACGTAGATGCGGCTCTCCTTGGCCACCTGGGCGCGCAGGTTCGCCACCGCGATCGACCCCGACGCCGACCGCCGGGGCGCCGGGGGAGCGGCCCCGCGGGCCCGTTCCGGCCGCACGAGCGTCACCGGTCTGCCGTCCAGCAGGAACCCCGCCTTCGTGAGCGGGAACACACGGCGGTTGCCGAACCGGTCCTCCAGCGTCACCCCGTGCTTGTCGCAGGCCACCACCGCGCCGCAGAAGCCGCTGTCCGGGTCCTCCACGACCAGGTCCCGCTCGGCGGGGATCTCCGGGACCGTCCCCTTGCGGGGCCTCCGCCAGTCGCCCGCCAGCACGTCATCGCCATAGTCCTTGCTGCGCACGGACGGGACTCTAACGACGCCTCCCGCGACGCTCCGCCGAGCGGCGCGTTCTCACCGGTGGGGCGGCGTGGCGACGGGAAGGGCACCCGGGCGGGTCCTCCCGTGCGGGCCGAACCGCCGTAGACTTGGCACTCAGGGGCAAGGAGTGCCAGTATGCGGGCCGCAAGGAGGTGACCACGTGCTCGACGACCGCAAACTCGCGGTGCTGCGCGCCATCGTCGAGGACTACGTGTCCACCAACGAGCCGGTGGGCTCGAAGGCGCTGGTGGAACGGCACAGCCTCGGCGTCTCCCCGGCGACCATCCGCAACGACATGGCGGTGCTGGAGGAGCAGGGCTACATCACCCAGCCGCACACCAGCGCCGGCCGGGTGCCCACGGACAAGGGCTACCGGCTGTTCGTGGACCGCCTGTCGACGATCAAGCCGTTGTCGGCCGCCGAGCGCCGGGCGATCGAGACGTTCCTGAACGGCGCGTACGACCTCGACGACGTCGTCAGCCGCACCGTCCGCCTCCTGGCCCAGCTCACCCGGCAGGTCGCCGTCGTGCAGTACCCCTCGCTGTCGCGCTCGGCGGTACGGCACGTGGAGCTGGTGCCGGTCGCCGACCAGCGGCTGCTGCTGGTGCTGATCACCAACACCGGCCGGGTCGAGCAGCGGGTCATCGAGACCCCCGCGCCCGTGTCGGAGGAGTCGGTCGCCCACCTGCGGGCGCTGCTGAACACCTGCCTGGACGGCTGCCGGCTCGCCGAGGCGCCGGGCGCGGTCGCCGACCTGCCCGAGCAGGTCCCGCCGGACGACCGGCCGGTCGCGGCCACGGTGCTGTCGGTCCTGCTGGAGACCCTGGTCGAGAAGCACGAGGAGAAGATCGTCTTCGCCGGGGCGGCCAACCTGGCGCACGTGGACTTCTCGCAGAGCCTGCGCGAGGTGCTGGAGGCGCTGGAGGAGCAGGTGGTCCTCATGCGCCTGCTCGGCGAGGCCGGTGATTCGTCTAGTCTGACGGTGCGGATCGGCACCGAGAATCCGCACGAGGGCCTGCGGTCGACCTCCGTGGTCGCCGCCGGCTACGGCGTCGGCGATCAGGCCCTGGCCCGGCTGGGCGTGCTCGGACCGACGCGGATGGACTACCCAGGGACGATGGGAGCGGTACGGGCTGTGGCACGTTACGTCGGACAGATCCTCGCGGGGTCGTAAGTGGCACGCGACTACTACGCGATCCTCGGGGTGCGCCGTGACGCGAGCCCTGACGAGATCAAGAAGGCATATCGGCGGCTCGCACGGGAACTCCACCCGGACGTCAACCCGGACCCGGAGACCCAGGACCGCTTCAAGGAGATCACCCAGGCGTACGAGGTGCTCTCCGACCCGAAGAAGCGCGAGATGTTCGACCTGGGCGCCGACCCGTTCGCGCCGGGCGGCGGCGCCGGGGCGGGCGCCGGGTTCGGCGGGGCGGGCTTCCCGTTCAGCGACATCATGGACGCCTTCTTCGGCACCGCGACCTCACGCGGCCCGCGCAGCCGCGCCCGCCGGGGCCGCAACGCGACCCTGCGGGTCGAGCTGGACCTGGCCGAGACCGCCTTCGGCACCACCCGCGAGCTGGCGATCGACACGGCCGTGGTGTGCTCGGCGTGCACCGGCGCCGGGACCGCGCCCGGCACCCACCCGGAGACCTGTGAGATCTGCCACGGGCGCGGCGAGGTGCAGCAGGTCACCCGCTCGTTCCTGGGCCAGGTGATGACCTCGCGGCCGTGCGCCAACTGCGGCGGCCACGGCAGCGTGATCCGCCACCCGTGCCCGGAGTGCTCCGGCGACGGCCGGGTCCGCACCCGCCGGACGATCAAGGTCCGCATCCCCGCGGGCGTCGAGAGCGGCACCCACATCCAGCTCGCCGGGGAGGGCGAGGTCGGCCCCGGCGGCGGCCCGGCCGGCGACCTGTTCCTGGAGATCGTCGAGCGCCCGCACCCGATCTTCGAGCGCGAGGGCGACGACCTGCACTGCACCGTGCAGATCCCGATGACCGCCGCCGCGCTGGGCACCCAGGTCACCATCGAGACCCTGGACGGCGCGGAGGAGGTCGACATCCGCCCCGGCACCCAGTCCGGCCAGGTCATCCCGCTGTACGGGCGGGGCGTGCGGCACCTCAACGAGACCGGGCGCGGCGACCTGATGATCCACGTGAACGTGGAGACGCCCACCAAGCTGGACGAGGAGCAGGAGGAGCTGCTGCGGCGGCTGTCCAAGCTGCGCGGCGAGGAGCGGCCCCCGGGCAAGTTCGCCCCGGGCCAGCAGGGCTTCTTCTCCCGGCTGCGGGACGTCTTCAACGGCCACTAGATGACCGCGCCCGTCTTCCTCGCCGAACCCGGGCGCCTGGCCGCCGACCGGGTCGTCCTGGACGGCCCCGAGGGCCGGCACGCGGTGACCGTACGGCGGCTGCGCCCCGGCGAGCGGGTCGACCTGACCGACGGTGCCGGCCTGCTCGCCGAGTGCCTGGTGGCCGAGGTCTCCGGCAAGGACACCCTCGTCCTGGACGTCCTGACCCGCCACCGGTACGACCCGCCCAGCCCCCGCCTGGTGGTCGTGCAGGCCCTGCCCAAGGGCGACCGGGGCGAACTGGCCGTCGAGACGATGACCGAGGTCGGGGTCGACGAGATCGTCCCCTGGCAGGCCGACCGCTGCGTCACCCGCTGGCGCCCCGACCGCCGCGACAAGGCCCTCGCCCGCTGGCGCGCCACCGCCCGCGAGGCCGCCAAGCAGTCCCGCCGCCCCCGCCTGCCCGACGTCCCCGACCTGGCCACCACCGACCAGGTCGCCGCCCGCCTGGCCACGGCGGCCCGCGCCCTGGTCCTCCACGAGACCGCCACCACCCCCCTGCGCACCGTGGATCTCCCCGGCGAGGGCGCCATCGTCGTCGTGGTGGGCCCCGAGGGCGGCATCACCGACGCCGAACTCACCCGCTTCACCGGCTCCGGGGCCACCCCCGTACGCCTGGGCCCCACCGTCCTGCGCACCTCCACCGCCGGAACCGCCGCCGCCGCCGTCCTCCTCACCCTCACCACCCGCTGGTGACCCGCCCCGGCCCCTGACACGCCGGACGCACACCGACCAGCCCCCGCACCAGCCGATGCGGTGTGTGCCCTTACGCGGGCTCATTCCTCACCACTTCCGACCCGCCCGGTCTGCGGCGCGGGGGCGTAGGGGAGCGATGGGTGGCATTCAGCGCCCGGTAGGTCGCCCTCGCCGCCTTGGAGGCGTACGTCCGGGAAAGTCGGCGGCGTTCCGGTCACGACTCGTCGGTGTCGCGGCGGC
>DATADI010000591.1:0-7405 GCA_036258615.1 Thermomonospora sp.
GGCCGCCCTGGCCCAGGGAGCCGCCGAAGCCCGAGCCGCACTCCGCCCCGCCGACGGCGTCATGGCGCAGCTCGTCCACTTCGACGCGGGCCCCGAAGCCCAAGGGCGGCTGCTGCTGACCCTCCACCACCTGGTCGTGGACGGCGTGACCTGGCGGATCCTGCTGCCCGACCTGGTCACCGCCTGGGCCGCCGTCAGCACGGGCCGGACCCCCGTGCTGGACCCGGTGCCCACCTCGTTCCGCCGCTGGGCGCAACGCCTGGTCGCCGAGGCCACCGACCCCGGCCGGGTCGCCGAGCTGGACACCTGGTCGGAGATCCTGCGGACCCCCGACCCGCTGCTTGGCGACCGGCCGCTCGACCCGCGCACTGACACGTTCGGCACCTCCCGGCAGCTCACCGTGGAACTGCCCGCCGACGTCACCGAGCCGCTGCTGACCACCGTGCCCGCCGCCTTCCACGGGCGGGTCAACGACGTGCTCCTCACCGGGCTCGCGCTGGCCGTCGCCCGGCGCAGGCGCACCGGGGACACCGCCGTGCTGCTCCACCTGGAGGGCCACGGCCGTGAGGAGATCGTCCCCGGCGTGGACCTGTCCCGCACCGCCGGATGGTTCACCGCGATCCACCCCGTCCGGCTCGACCCCGGTCCCGTCGCCTGGGACGACGTCGTGGCAGGGGGCCAGCCCGCCGGGACGGCCCTCAAGCTGGTCAAGGAGCAGCTCCGCGACATCCCCGACAACGGCGTCGGGTACGGGCTGCTGCGCCACCTGAACCCGCGTACCTCCGCCGCGCTGGCCGGGCGGCCCGCGCCGCAGATCGCGTTCAACTACCTCGGCCGGGTCGCCGCGCACGAGGACGGGGCGGCGGGGGACTGGTCGCCGGCCGGGCCCGCCGAGTCCGACGCCCTCGGCGGCGGGCAGAACGCCGCGCTCGGCATGCCGCACGCGCTGGAGATCAGCGCCCACACCCGCGACCTGCCCACCGGGCCCCGGCTGTCGGCCACCTGGATCTGGCCGGGCGGCCTGCTCGCCGAGGCGGACGTCCGGGCGCTGGCCGAGGACTGGTTCACGGCGCTGCGCGGTCTGGTCGAGCACGCCGCGACCGACGGGGCGGGCGGGTTCACGCCCTCGGACCTGTCGCTGGTGTCCCTCAGCCAGGACGAGATCGACGAGTTCGCCGCCGAGCTGGACGAGCTGGACGAGTGGGAGTCGCACTGACATGAGCAAGCAGCTGGCGGACATCCTGCCGCTGTCGCCCCTGCAGCAGGGCCTGTACTTCCACGCGCTGCTGGACGAGGACGGCGACGTCTACACCGCGCAGGGCGTCCTCGACCTCGACGGGCCGCTGGACGCGGGCACCCTGCGGAAGGCGGCGGCGACCCTGCTGCGGCGGCACGCCAACCTGCGCTGCGGGTTCCGGCAGCGCAAGGAGGGCACCCCCGTCCAGCTCGTGCACCGCGACGTCCCGCTGCCCTGGCGGGAGGAGGACCTGTCGCAGCTGCCCGCCGCCGAGGCCGAGGCGGCGGCCGTGCGGCTGGCCGAGACCGAACGGGCGCACCGGTGGGACATGGCGCGCCCGCCGCTGCTGCGGTTCCTGCTGATCAGGTTCGGGCCGGACCGGCACCGCCTGGTGTTCACCAACCACCACATCCTGCTGGACGGCTGGTCCACCCCGATCCTGCAGACGGAGCTGTTCGCCCTGTACGTCGCGGGCGGCGACGACACCGGCCTGCCCCGCGTCACCCCGTACAAGAACTACCTCGCCTGGGTCGCGCGGCAGGACCGCGAGGCCGCCGAGGCCGCCTGGCGGCAGGCGCTGGCCGGGCTGGAGGAACCCACCCTCGTCGCCCCGCAGGCGGCGGGCGGCGACCCGGCCGTGCCCGACCGGGTCCGCGCCCGGCTGGAGGAGGACCTGACCGCCGCGCTCACCGCGCGGGCCAGGGCGCACGGCGTCACGCTCAGCACCGTGCTGCAACTGGCCTGGGGCGTGCTCCTCGGGCGGCTGACCGGGCGTACCGACGTGACGTTCGGGGCGGCGGTGTCGGGACGGCCGCCGGAGCTGCCCGGCGTGGAGCAGATGATCGGCCTGTTCATCAACACCATCCCGGTGCGGGTGCGAGCCCGGCCCTCCGCCACGGTCGCCGACGCGTTGCGCGCCCTCCAGCGCGAGCAGGCCGACCTGCTGCCCCACCACCACCTCGGCCTCGCCGACATCCAGCGGCTGAGCGGCGTGGGCGGGCTGTTCGACACCATGATCGTGCTGGAGAACTACCCGTTCGACCCCGACGCGGAGGGCACCGACCTCGGCGGGCTGCGGGTGCGGGGCGTGGACGGCCACGACGCCTCGCACTACCCGCTGGCGCTGGCCGCCGTGCCCGGCGACCGCCTGTCCCTGCGGATCGACTTCCGGCCCGACGTGTTCACCGCCGCACAGGCCCAGCAGGTCATGCGGCGGCTGCGGCGGATCCTCACCGCCATCGCCCACGAACCCGGGCTCCCGCTCGCCCGCATCGACATCCTGGACGACGACGAACGCCATGACCTGCTCACCGCCTGGCAGGGACCCGTCGTGGAACGCCCGGACGGTCCCGGAACCATCACCGGGCGGTTCGCCGAGCACGTCCGTGCCACGCCCGACGCGGTGGCGCTGCGCGAGCTGACCGCCGACGGCCAGGCCCGCTCCATCACCTACGCCGAGCTGGACGCCCGCGCCAACCGGCTCGCCCACCGCCTCATCGGCCTCGGCGTACGTCCCGAGACACCCGTCGCGATGCTGGTCGAACGGTCCGCGCACGTCGTGGTGGCGACCCTGGCGATCCTCAAGGCGGGCGGCGTGTACGCGCCGATCCACCACGGCTACCCGCCCGACCGCATGGCCTGGGCGATCGAGGAGACCCGCGCCCCGGTGCTGCTGCTGGACACCACCATGGCCCGGCACCCGTTCGAGCACTCCGCCCAGGTGGTCGTGGTCGACGACGACCCCGCGTCCGCCGTGCTGCCCGACACCGACCCCGGCGTCGTCAACCACCCCGACCAGACCGCGTACGTGCTGTTCACCTCCGGCTCCACGGGGCTGCCCAAGGGGGTGGCGGTGCGGCACCGCGACGCGGTGGACCTCGCGCTGGACGCCACCATGCGGGACGGTGCGCACGACCGGGTCCTGTGCCACTCGCCGCACGCGTTCGACGCCTCCACCTACGAGCTGTGGGTGGCGTTGCTGGCGGGCGGCACGGTCGTCATCGCACCGCCCGGTGAGGTGGACGCCGCCACCCTCGAACGGATCGTCGCCGAGGAACGCGTCACCGGCCTGTTCATCACCACCACCCTGTTCAACCTGGTCGCCGAGGAACGCCCCGGCGCGTTCGCCGGGCTCCGGGAGGTGCTCACCGGAGGGGAGGCGGGGTCCCCGGCGGCGATGCGGAAGGTGCTGGCGGCCTGCCCCGCCACCCGGGTCGGCAACGTCTACGGCCCCACCGAGGCGACCACGTACACCACCATCCTGTCGATGCGGGAGGTGCTGGCCGGTGGCGAGCAGGTCGCGGTCCTCGGCAGGCCCATCGACAACATGCGCGTGTACGTCCTGGACGCGAACCTGCGCCCCGTCCCGCCGGGCGTGACCGGCGAGGCGTACGTGGCGGGCGCGGGCCTCGGGCGCGGCTACCTCAACCGGCCCGGCCTCACCGCCGAACGCTACGTCGCCGACCCGTTCGGCGCGCCGGGCGACCGCATGTACCGCACCGGGGACCTGGTGCGGTGGCGGCCCGGCGGGACCCTGGAGTACGTGGACCGCGCCGACTTCCAGGTCAAGATCCGGGGCTTCCGGATCGAGCTGGGGGAGATCGAGGCGGTGCTCGCCGGGCACCCGGACGTCGCCAACGTCGCCGTGGTCGCCCGTGAGGACCGGCCCGGCGACAAACGCCTCGTCGGCTACGTCGTCCCCGTCGCCGGGCGCGCCCCCGACCCGGCTGAGCTGCGGCGGCACGTCGGCGCGGCGCTGCCGGAGTACATGGTGCCCGCCGCCGTGCTGCTGCTGGACACCCTGCCGACCAACCCGAACGGCAAGCTCGACCGCCGTGCCCTGCCCGCCCCCGACTACACCGCCCTGTCCACCGGGCGCGACCCCGAGGGGCCGGACGAGGAACTGCTGTGCGGCCTGTTCGCCGAGGCGCTGGGCCTGGAACGGGTCGGGGCCGACGTCAGCTTCTTCGACCTCGGCGGGGACAGCATCACGGCGATGCGGCTGGTCACCCGGGCAAGACAGGCCGGGCTGGAGCTGTCGCCGCGTGAGGTGTTCACCCACCAGACCGTCGAGGCGCTGGCCCGCGCCTCCCGCGAGGCCCCCGAGGACGCGCCGAGCCTGGACGTGCTGCTGCCCATCCGGGCCTCCGGATCCCGGCCGCCGCTGTTCTTCGTGCACCCGGCGGGCGGGCTGGCCTGGCCGTACTTCCAGTTCCAGCGGCACCTGGGGCCCGACCAGCCGATCTACGGGCTCCAGGCACGGACCTTCACGCAGGGGGAGCCGCCGGAGTCCGTCGCCGCAATGGCCGCCGAGTACCTGGAGCGGATCCGCGCGGTGCGGCCGTCGGGGCCGTACCACCTGGCGGGCTGGTCGCTGGGCGGGCTGGTCGCCTACGAGATCGCCTGCCTGCTGCAGGCGGCGGGGGAGGAGGTCGCCCTGCTCGTGCTGATCGACTCCTACCACGGCCAGGACCTGGACTCCCGGCGGCGCGAGATCCTGCCGGAACTGCTGGAGGCCGCCGGGATCGACGCGGGCATGACCGCCGACGGCGCCCCCGACATGGAGCGGATCCTGGCGGTCGTCCGCGAGCGCGGCGACGCCTTCGCCAGCCTCGACGAGAAGGGCCTCACCGACCTGTACCGCAACTACGAGGCCGGGCTCCGCTGCGCCGAGGAGTACCGGCCCGGCCGGTACCGGGGCGACATCGTGTTCTTCACCGCGACGCGGGGCCGCGCCCCCGGCTCCCCGGAGGCCCACCCCACCTGGCAGCCGCTCGTGGACGGGCAGATCGAGGACTACCCCGTCGACGTCGAGCACCACCTGCTGATGGAGCCCGCACCGGCGGCGGAGATCGGCCGGGTCCTGGCGGCACGGCTCGACAAGCTCCACTCCCACCGCGGGTAACCTGCCCTACGCACCCCCCGAGAGGACCACCCGATGACCAACCCCTTCGAGGACCCCGACGGCACGTTCCTGGTGCTGGTCAACGACGAGGGCCAGCACTCGCTGTGGCCGTCGTTCGCCGACGTCCCCGCCGGATGGACCGTCGCCAAGACCGCCGACACCCGCCAGGCGTGCCTGGACTACGTCGAGGCCCACTGGACCGACATGCGGCCCCGGAGCCTGGCCGAGGCCATGGAGCGCTCCTCCTGATGACCTGGTTCCGCTGCGCCGAGACCCGGCCATGGGCGTCGCTGCGGCTGTTCTGCTTCCCGCACGCGGGCGGCTCCGCCGTCGCCTACCGGTCCTGGGCCAAGGAGACCAGCACGGCCGTCGAGGTCCACGCCGTGCAGTACCCCGGCCGCGCCGACCGGCTGACCGAGCCGCTGGTGGACGACGCGCACCGGCTGGCCCGGCTGGTCGCCGGGGCGATGGCCCCGCTGATGGACCGCCCGGCGGCGCTGTTCGGCCACAGCATGGGCGCCGTGGTTGCCTACGAGACGGCCCGGCTGCTGGAGGACCGCGGCCTGCCGCCGGTCCACCTGTTCGCCTCCGGGGCCCGGCCGCCGCACCGCCGCGACGTCCGCGACGAGGACCGGGTCGCCGGCCGCGACGACGACGGGGTGGTCGCCGCGCTGACCCGGCTGGGCGGCAGCGACGCCGAGGTCCTCGCCGACCCGGAGATGCGGGAACTGGTGCTGCCGTACGTGCGCAACGACTTCCGCCTCATCGAGGAGTACGAGCCCCGCCCCGGTCCCGCCCTCAAGGCCCCCGTCACCGCGCTCATCGGCGACGCCGACCCGCACGTGGACGAGGAACGCGCCGCCGAGTGGGCCGCCGTGACCGACGGGCCGTTCCGGCTGGCGGTGCTGCCCGGCGGGCACTTCTACCTGGTGGAGCGGCAGGCCGACGTGCTCGCCGAGATCCACCGGGCGCTGCACGTCCCGCGCTGACACTTGGGCCTGTCCGGCTCCCCGCGCCCGATCTACATTCGGGGCAGCGGGGGCCGGTCCGAAGGCCGCGGAACGACGCCGCCCCCGGCTCCCAGGGAGTCGCCATGGGCGTCGAGATCCGGGTGGAAGGGCTCAGGAAATCCTTCGGACGTCAGGTCATCTGGGAGGACGTGTCGTTCTCCATCCCCGCGGGCGAGATCTCCGCGCTGCTCGGCCCGTCGGGCACCGGCAAGTCGGTGTTCCTCAAGACGCTGGTCGGGCTGCTGCGCCCCGACCGGGGCCACATCTACGTCGACGGCGGTGACGTGCCCCGGCTGCGCGAGGACGCCCTGTACGAGCTGCGCCGCAAGTTCGGCGTGCTGTTCCAGGACGGCGCCCTGTTCGGCTCGATGAGCCTGTACGACAACATCGCGTTCCCGCTCCGGGAGCACACCCGCAAGCGCGAGTCGGAGATCCGCCGGATCGTGCTGGAGAAGATCGAGATGGTGGGGCTGACCGGCGCGGAGGACAAGCTGCCCGGCGAGATCTCCGGCGGGATGCGCAAACGCGCCGGGCTGGCCCGCGCCCTGGTGCTGGAACCGGAGGTCATCCTCGCCGACGAGCCCGACTCCGGCCTCGACCCGGTCCGCACCGCCTACCTCAACCAGCTGTTCGCCGACCTCAACGCCCAGCTCGGCGCGACGTTCCTCATCGTGACCCACGACGTGGGGACCGCGCGGGTGCTGCCGGACAACCTCGGGCTGCTGTTCCGGCGCGGGCTGGTGATGTTCGGGCCCCGGGAGATGGTGCTGACCAGCGGCCATCCGGCGGTGCGGCAGTTCTTCAACGCACGCCGCCAGGGCCCCATCGGGATGGCCGAGGAGAAGGACCAGAGCCTCCTCGCCGAGGAGGGCGCCGTCCCCGTGGGACCGCCCCCGCCGATCCCGCCGCAGCTCATGCCCAGCGACGGACGGCCCCGCCCCACCATGCGCCGCCCCGGCGAGTGGCTGCGCGCCCACGGCGTCCCACCGCCGCCGGGCTCGTTCGTCGACGACCAGGGACGCGACTGGCTGGCCGACTGGGACATGCTGACCAGGGGGCGCGGATAATGCCAGGGTGACGTTGCTGCTCAACCGCTCGGCGCTCGACGGGCTCCTCGACCCGGCGCGGTGCCTGGCGGCGCTGCGCGAGGGCTTCACGGCGGCGCCGCCCCGCACGGCGGCCCGCCGGATCGTCGCCCCGCTGCCCGGACCGGGCACCGCGACGGCGCTGATCCCGGGCCTGCTCGACGGCGTG
>DATADI010000592.1:0-2363 GCA_036258615.1 Thermomonospora sp.
CGGAGGCCACCGGCCGGGCGCGGGCCTTCCGGGAGGCCCTGGAACGGCTGGGCCCCTTCTACGTGAAGGTCGGGCAGATGCTCTCGACCCGCCCGGACATCGTCTCCCAGGCCACCATGGCCGAGCTGGCCAAGCTGCACGAGCAGGTGTCGGTGGCGCCGTTCGCGGTGTTCGAGCCGGTGCTGACCGAGGAGCTGGGTGCGGGCTGGGCGGGCCGGTTCGCCGCGATCGACACCGGCCGGCCGCTGGGGTCGGCGTCGCTGGCCCAGGCGTACCGGGTGACGCTGCGCGGCGGCGGCGCGGCGGTCATCAAGATCCAGCGGCCGGACATCCGGGCGCTGGTGCTGGACGACATGCGGATGATGCGGCGGGCCGCGCGGCTCGTCGCCCGCGCCTTCCCGGACTTCAACGCGGTGATCGACGTCGAGGCGGCGCTCAACGTCATCTTCGACGCGATGGAGGCCGAGCTGGACTTCACCGTCGAGGCCGCCAACATGGAGCGGGCCCGGGAGCTGGCCGCGGCGTTCGAGCACCTGGCGGTGCCGGAGGTGATCCTGGCGACCCGGCGGGTGATGGTGCAGAGCCTGGCGCCGGGCACCTCCATCCGGGAGGTGGACCGCGACTCGCTCACCGAGAAGGAGCGCGTCGGCATCGGCCGCGACCTGCTGGCCTTCATGTACCGGGGGTACTTCGCCGACCGGTTCTTCCACGCCGACCCGCATCCGGGCAACATCTTCGTCGCGCCCGGCGAGAAGGCCCACCTGATCGACTGGGGCATGGTCGGGCGGGTGGACCGGCGGATGAGCATGACCATGATGACCGTGCTGCTGAGCCTGGCGCACAACGACGGGCCCGGCCTGGCGCGCGCGTGGGTGGAGCTGGGCAAGGCCACGCCGTGGGCGGACATCACCGGGTTCGCGGGCGACATGGCCACCCTGGTGCCCAAGATCGCGACGGCGTCGCTGGAGGACCTGGACTTCGGCGTCACCCTGACCTCGGTGCTGAAGTACTCGACCCGGCGCGGCATCCAGACCAGCCCGGTGATCTCGCTGCTGGGCAAGTCGTTCGCCAACATCGAGGGCTCGGTGCGGTACCTGGCGCCCGAGCTGGCGCTGACGCAGGTCTTCGAGGACGAGCTGCGCGGCATCCTGGTCCATCTCGTCCGGGAGACGATCTCGGAGGTGCAGGCGGCGCGGACCGCGATGGACCTGATGATCGGCAACACGCTGGCCCCCGAGCAGCTGCGCGGGATGGTGCGGGACCTGGCCAACCGGGACCTGACCGTGCGGGTCGGCGGGCTGCGGGAGAAGGGCGGCGGGCGGTCGCGCGGCCGGGACGCGCTGCCGTACGCCGCCGTGGCGGCGGCGTACCTACTGTGGCGCGCCCGCCGCGGAACCGAACCCCGATCTGGACCGACACTGGGAGGATTCGCCGGATGGACGCCGCATGCGACCCGCGGGTGACGACGCTGTCGGCCCGGGTGCGTCATCGCGTCGACGAGGTGCTGGCCGAGTTCCTGGCGGCCCGGCTCGCCGAGGCCGACGAGGACGCCGTCCGGTTCGCCTACACCACGGTGCGGGAGTTCATCCTGCGCGGCGGCAAGCGGATCCGGCCGACGCTGTGCTACTGGGGGTGGCGCGGCGCCGAGGCCGGGGACTCACCGGGGATCATCCGGGTGGCCGCGGCGCTGGAGGTCTTCCACGCCTTCTGCCTCATCCACGACGACATCATGGACGACAGCGACCTGCGCCGGGGCCGTCCGACCGTCCACTGCACGCTGGCCGCGCAGCACGCCCGCGCGGGCTGGCGGGGCGACGCGCGGCACTTCGGGGTGTCCACCGCGATCCTGCTCGGCGACCTGTGCATGTCCTGGGCGGACGAGCTGCTGCACTCCAGCGGCGTCGCCCCCGAGCGGCTGCGGGCGGCGCGGCGGTGCTACCACCGGATGCGCGCCGAGGTGTTCCACGGCCAGTACCTGGACCTGCTGGAGGAGGCGCGCGGGCCGTCGTCGGTGGAACGGTCGATGACGGTCGTCCGCTACAAGACCGCCAAGTACACCGTGCAGCGCCCGCTGCTGATCGGCGGCACGCTGGCGGGCGCGCCCCCGGCGCTGCTGTCGGCGTACGCGGCGTACGGGCTGGCGCTCGGCGAGGCGTTCCAGCTGCGCGACGACGTGCTGGGCGTGTTCGGGGACCCGGCGGAGACCGGCAAGCCGGCCGGCGACGACCTGCGCGAGGGCAAGCGCACCGCGCTCGTCGTCGCCGCGATCGAGCGCGCGAGCAGCGCGCAGACCACGACCATCCGCCGGCTCCTCGGCGACCCGGAGCTCGACCGGGCCGGCGTGGAGGCGCTGCGCGGCATCC
>DATADI010000593.1:0-1591 GCA_036258615.1 Thermomonospora sp.
AGTTGTCGGCGCAGCAGCGCCGTGACCGAGTCGGCGACATAGGCGGGGCCGTCGGAGTAGGCGTCGCCCACGGCGATGACCTGACCGGGCCTGCCCGCCCTGGCGGGGGCCATGTCCACCGCCAGGTAGTTGCCGTCGCCGTCGTAGGCGAAGGAGATCCAGCCGGTGTGGTCGCTGACCCTGCGCACGGTGTCCGGAGGTTCGGCGTCGAGGATGGGCCCGCTGCCGTACCGGCTCCGTACGCCGCCGGCCTCCACCTCGTCGGCCGGCAGCCACTCCCAGTAGAAGCCGTCCGGCGTGTGACCCGCCCGCTCGTACAGGGCGCGCAGGTCGGCGGGCAGCCGCGTGCCCAGCAGGTCCTCCAGCTCGTCGATCCGGGCGGCGGGCACCGGTTGGGGTTCCGGGGCGCGGCCGCCGAGGATCCGCGCACGCCTCCGGCGGTACTCCTCCATCAGCCGGACCGCCTCGTCGGGATCCCCCGCCTCGGTGGCGTCGGCAGGGCCCTCCTGCGCGAACCCCGCCTGCCGGAACCCGTAGCCGGGGTCCAGGATGCAGGTGCCTCCGCTGAGCCCGCGCTTGCTGCGCGGGGTGACGGTGCCCTCGTAGGAGCCGCCGGGTTCCACGGTCAGCTCCACGTCGAGCCCCGCGCCCGGCCCCTTGGCCAGCTCCACCAGCGTGTCCAGCTCGGCCGTCACTCCCTCGGCCCGGCGGCGCTCCCGGCCGCCGGGCGTCCGGTAGGTCACCGTGGCGCCGCCCTGGAAGGGGGTGGCGTAGGCCCGCAGCACCGCGGCCGACCAGTCCGGCGGGGCCGCCGCGTGCACCGCCGCCGCCAGCGGCGCGAAAAGCCCGGCCAGCCGCTCATCTCGTTCGTTGCGCATGTCAACCCATCGTCGAAGACGGCGGCGGGGGGCGACGCCGATGATCATACTCGCCGGGGGCCCGCTACTACGCCATCGAAACCGTCATCCGCGCACAGACCATCTCGGCGTGTCGGCGGGTTCAGGGGGCACGGGCTGGTAGACGAGGTCGGCGACCTGGTCGCCGGTCAGTTCCCGCCCTGCGGCGGTGGCCTGCTGGAGGTGTCCGGCCAGGACGGCGGCGACTTGGCCCATGCGGCGGCGCACGTCGCGCAGGGCCCGCCCGGGCAGCAGCGCGAGGGTGTCTCCTGGCGGGAGACACCGGGGCCGCCACGGTCAGGGACGCTCGGCGCCGTGCAGTTGCTCGGCGGTGGCGACGATGTCGATCAGCCGGTAGCGCGGGCCCGACCGCTGCCCAGCTCGGCGCGGGGGCACTCGCCCCAGGAGGCAAAGCCCAGCGCCCTCCACACCTGGCCGTGATGCACCTGGTGGACCAGGTGGGCCAAAAGCCGCCCGCGCCCGTTTCACCGAGGTCATGCTGCGGCGGATCCGCCCGGTCAGTTCCCGCCTCCGCCCGGCGTCCATCGGCGCGCCCAACAAGCGCGGGCTCTACCTGGCGACGATCAATGCCGCCGCCGAGCGGCTGCGTGCGCTACACGAGACGCCGCCCGAGGGGGGTACGCCCCTGGCCCGGTTCCGGAACGCGATCGCCCGCCACATCGCGTACATGGACG